>NZ_JBRREH010000071.1:0-26116 GCF_056760175.1 Stenotrophomonas sp. STEN021
GTGTTGTTTTTTGGCGTTTGGGGGGGGGCGCTGCGTTGTTGTCCCCCGCTTAACCCCCCCCCCAAACGGGCCCCCCTTTACTCCCCGTTGGTCATTCGGGGGGGGGCCCCCCCCCGGGGCCCCCCGCGACCACCAGCATCAGTTTGAGGCTGATGCGCATCGATTACTGCGCGGTGTAGACGATTTCGACGCGACGGTTCTGCGACCAGCAGGCCTCGTTCGAATCGGTGCAGACCGGACGCTCTTCGCCGTAGGACACGACGGTCAGCTGCGAAGCCGAACCACCGTTGGCCTGCAGGGCCGAGTTCACGCCGTTGCCACGACGCTCGCCCAGGGCCTGGTTGTAAGCGCGGCTGCCGCGTTCGTCGGTGTTGCCCTGCAGGGTGATGCGCGAGGACGGACGGTCACGCAGGTACTTGGCGTGGCAAGCCATGATGGCCTGGAATTCCGGCTTGACCGAATCCTGGTCCAGGTCGAAGTAGACAACGCGCTGACGCAGGCAGGCATCGGTGTCCAGGTCGCCCGGGCCGTACAGGCCGGAGGTGGACGGGCCGGTCGGCTGGGTGGTCGAACCGGTATCAACCGGCGGCTGTGCCGGCTGTTCCTTGACCTTCTTCGAGCAGCCAGCGAGCGCGGCTACCGACAGCAGCGAAACGAGCAAAACACGAGTTGACTTGTTCATGGCTATACCTAGTGGCTCCTGGCCAATGTTGGGATTAATGCGTGGGAAGATTAACATTTTATCAACGCGCAGTGCGGTACGGCCCCCATGCCGGTTCACGCACATCGCCATCGGCCAGCACCAGGCGCTGACGCACCCGGCCGTCGGCCGACACTTCATACAACACACCACGCCCACCTTCACGAGCCGCGTACAGGATCATGCTCGCATTGGGCGCAAAACTCGGCGATTCGTCCAGCGAACCCGGCGACAACGTGCTCCAGCGCGCCGACCCCAGGCTGCTGTCCATCATCGCGATCTTGTAGCTGCTGCCTGCGCCCTGCGCAACCGCAATCTTCTTGCCGTCAAAGGATACGCTGGCCTTGGCATTGTAGTTGCCCTGGAAGGTTACCCGGCTGGCGCTGCCGCCGCTGGACGGCACCTGGTAGATCTGCGGGCGACCGCCGCGATCGGAGGTGAAGTAGACCGAGCTGCCATCGGCAGACCAGGTCGGCTCGGTGTCGATGCCGAAGTGGTTGGTCAGCTGGGTCAGCTGCTTGCTGCCCAGATCCATCACGTAGATTTCCGGGTTGCCGCTGCGCGACAGGGCCAGGGCAAGGCGGCGACCATCCGGCGAGAACGACGGCGCACTGTTGATGCCGCGGAAGCTGGTCAGCAGCTCACGGCCACCGGTGGCGATGTCCTGCACATAGATGGAGGAGTTGCCGCGCTCGAAGCTGACATAGGCCAGCTTGCGGCCATCCGGGCTCCAGCTCGGCGACAGCAGCGGCTCGGCCGAGCGCACGATGGTCTGCGGGCTATAGCCGTCGGAATCGGCCACCATCAACGCATAGCGCATGTTGGCGCCGCTGCCGCTGGCGGTGATGTAGGCGATACGGGTCCAGAAGGCACCGCGCACACCGGTGATCTTTTCGTAGATGGCATCGGCCATCTGGTGGGCGACGTCGCGCATCGCACTGGAGCGTGCGGTCATGGCCAGGCCGAGCATGCGCTCACCCTTGGCCACGTCGAACAGTTCGTACTCGACGCGGTAGGCGCCGGCGCCGGCATCCTGCACCCGGCCTACCACCAGATAGTCCTGCTTGAGTGCGCGCCAGGTCGGGTATTGCACCTCGCTGCCACGGCTGGGGCGCTCGGCGATCTGCGCTTCGGGCAGGTTGCGGAACTGGCCGGAACGGTCCAGGTCGGCACGCACCACGGCGGCTACGTCGGTCTGCGGCGCACCGGCCGAGCCTTGATAGGCCATTGGCACAACGGTGATCGGGGTAGCCGATGCGTTGCCACCAATGATGTCGATTTCCAGTCCCTTCTGCTGCGCCATCGCCGCAAGCGGCAACAACAGGGCAGTGAGGGCAAGCAGCCAGCGAGGCATTTTCTTCATGGGGCGCTCAACAGTACGGGCGAAGTGAAAAAGGGATAGCAGCAGCAAGATGAATACTTTCGCAATCATGAACGAACTATTGCGTGAAATTTACTCATCCGCTGTAAAACCACCCCGACCAAAAGGTTTCCAGTGAAATCAAAAGCTCCGGCAGGAACCTGGTTGCTCAGCGATCCTGCGCCTCGAAGTTGAAGTTCAGGTTGCGCTGGAACACCGACTCGAAGCCGCGGTAAGGCAGCGGTTGTGCGCGACGCACGGCGGCCTCGACTGAACGTTTGCCGGCTTCGTCATAGGGACAACCAGCCCCGAATTCGACATCCATCACCTCACCGCCTGGCAGCTGGCGAATGGTCAGCCGGCAACGCTGGCCGCGCGGAATCGAGTCCGGACGTATCCACTGATTGAGCACGGCCTGCTGGATCGCCGCAGCATACTTTGCGGTCAGATCGTTGCTGGTACCGCCCTGCCCCGGTGACGGCGTGCTTGGCCCGCTGGTGCCGCTGCTGGTCGCCGTCGCCTGCGCGCGGGCGCGGGCATCGGCCACCTGGCGCAGGCGCTGCTCGGCCAGCTTGGCTTCGCGTTCGGCCTGCTCGCGCTTGCGACGGATCTCGGCGATCTTCTGCTGGCGCTCCAGCTCGGCCTGGTTCTCGTTGGCCTGACGCTGCTGGTCGGCGATCTTCTTGCGATCCGCCTCTTCCTGCTGCTTGGCCAGGCGCAGCTTCTGCTCGGCCTCTTCCACGCGCTTGCGTTCGGTCAGGTCGATCTGCTCCTGGCGACGCTTCGCTTCCTGCTCCTGCTTGGCCTTTTCCTGGGAAATGGCCAAGGCACTGACGCGATCCTGGTCGACCGTATCCGGCTGAGCGATGCGCTCCTGGGCATTGTGCTGCTGCGGAGTGGGCGCGTCCTGCGGCTTGGGTTCGGCGATGGGCTGCGGCGGCGGCACGGTGTCTTCGGGCACCGGCTCGGGCTGCGCTTCTTCCACCGGCTCGGGCAGATCCGGCAGTTTTTCCGAGGCACGCAGGGCCTGCCGCGCGGCCGAGGCTTCGGCGGCAGACAGCTGCATATTGGCCTCAAGCGCCGGGTCACCGGCGGCGGCCTCGGTGCTGCGCGAAGGCGACCACACCCAGGCGATGATGAAGATCGCCGCGACCAACAGGTGTACCAGCAGTGCCAGTACGACCGGCAGGCCCCACTCGTTGCGGTTGTCGTGCGGCGGTGGCAGTGCGTCAGCGTGCATCGGTCGCCAGACCCACCTTTTCGATCTTCGCGGCCTTGATCACGTCCATGGCGTCCATGACCTTTTCATAGGCCACGCTCTTGTCGGCGGCCACGATCACCCGCAGCGCCTTGTCCTGCGAGGCCAAGGCACCCAGCTGCGCCTGCAGCGCAGCGGCATCCATGGCTTGCGGGTCCTTGGCTTCGGGCAGCTTCAGGCTCATCTGGCCATCGGCACGTACCGAGACCACGATCGGGTCCTGCTTGCTCTCCAGCGCCTTGGCGGTGGAACTGGGCAGGTCGACCTCGAAACTGAGGGTCAGCAGCGGCGCGGTCACCATGAAGATGATCAGCAGCACGAGCATCACGTCGATATACGGCACGACGTTGATCTCGGACTTGAGCTTGCGGCGCTTGCGGCGGGGAATGGCGGCGGTCATAGATGGGCTCCTGCAGTCAGAGGAAGGCGCTGGCGCACTTACTCGTCGCTGCCGCTCTGCTGGCGCTGCAGGATGGAGCTGAACTCCTCGGCGAAAGTTTCATAGCGCACCGACAGCCGCTCGACGCGGGTGGTGAAACGGTTGTAGGCCCACACCGCCGGGATGGCCACGAACAGGCCGATCGCGGTGGCGAACAGGGCTTCGGAAATACCCGGTGCAACCGAGGCGATACCGGCCTGCTCACCGCTGCTGATCATGTCGTGCATGGTCACCATGATGCCGAACACGGTGCCGACCAGACCCACGTACGGGGCGGTGGAACCGATATTGGCCAGCAGCTCCAGATTGCGTTCCAAGCCGTCCACTTCACGGGCATAGGTGGTGCGCATGGCGCGCTGCGCACCTTCCAGCTGGGTGCGGCCGTCGAAGGCACGGCGACCCTGCAGGCGCGAATACTCGCGGAAACCGGCTTCAAAGATGGCTTCCAGGCCATCAACCTGACGGTTGCGGTCGGTGGCCGAGGAATACAGCTTGCCCAGGTCGGCGCCGGACCAGAAGCGGTTCTCGAAATCGCTGGCTTCCTGGTCGGCAGCCTTGAACACGCGTGCCTTGCGGAAAATGATCACCCAGCTGATGAACGAACCGGCCAGCAGCAGCAGTACGATCAGCTTGACCGGGATACTGGCCTTGAGCATCAGGTCCAGGTAGTTGATGCCGCCGCCATGGCTGGCCTGCGCCACGGTCTGCGCAGCGGCGGCGCTGACGTCGGCCGGCAGGACCTCGGTCACGGTGGCCTGCAGGGCCAGAAGCAAAGCGATCATCCGATCTTCCTCAGTGTTGCTTAAGCGGGTTGTGTTTGAAGGGGTTTCAGTACTGCGTAAAGCGTGTCATCAAGCGCCTGCGGACGGAAGTCGCGGGCACCAACAGCGGCAAGGCGGACCTGCGCCGTCGCCAGCACCTGGTCATCGCGCATCACCGCCTGCGCCATCAGCAGGCTGGCCCGCCGGCACTGCAGCAGTTCCACCGTGGTGGTCAGCGCATCGTCCAGCTTGGCCGGCTTCAGGAAATCCAGATTCATGGCACGGACCACAAATACCTGCCCGTCACCACAACGCATGGTTTCCTGACCATAGCCGAGGGCACGCATCCATTCGGTCCGTGCCCGCTCCATGAAGGCCACGTAGCGGGCGTGGTACACCACGCCGCCAGCGTCGGTATCTTCCCAGTAAATGCGTGTCGGCCAACTGAACCGGGACTCATTCGTCATCGCGTTGCTCCGCAAACAGGTCCACTGGAGCTGGTGCGGCCTTGGGTTTGAGGCCCAGATGGCGGTAGGCCTTGCTGGTAGCCATGCGCCCGCGGGCGGTACGCACCAGGAAGCCCTGCTGGATCAGGAAGGGCTCGACCACGTCTTCCAGGGTGCCGCGCTCTTCGGACAGTGCCGCAGCCATCGATTCGACCCCGACCGGGCCGCCATCGAAATACTCCACCAGGGTACGCAGCATGCGCCGGTCCAGCTCGTCGAAGCCTTCCGGATCGACCTTGAGCATCTGCATTGCCGCTTGCGCCACCGTCTGGTCGATATGTCCGCCGGCCTTGACCTGGGCATAGTCGCGCACGCGCCGTAGCAGGCGATTGGCGATACGCGGGGTGCCGCGCGAACGCCGCGCGATCTCGCCAGCGCCTTCGGCACTGCAATCGATGCCAAGAATGGCCGCCGAACGCCGCACGATGCGGGTCAGTTCCTCGGCCGAATAGAACTCCAGCCGCTGCACGATACCGAAGCGATCGCGCAGTGGCGCGGTCAGCAGGCCGGCGCGGGTGGTGGCGCCAATCAGGGTGAACGGCGGCAGATCCAGCTTGATCGAGCGCGCGGCAGGGCCGTCACCGATCATGATGTCGATCTGGAAATCCTCCATCGCCGGGTACAGCACTTCCTCGACCACGGGTGAGAGGCGGTGGATTTCATCGATGAACAACACATCGTGCGGCTGCAGATTGGTCAGCAACGCAGCCAGATCGCCGGCTTTTTCGATCACCGGGCCCGAGGTGACACGCAGCGCCACGCCCAGTTCGTTGGCGATCACATGGCTCAGCGTGGTCTTGCCCAGCCCCGGTGGGCCGAAGATCAGCACATGATCCAGCGCCTCACGACGCGCCTTGGCGGCCTGGATGTAGATATCCATCTGCTCGCGCACCGGCGCCTGGCCAAGGTAGTCGGCCAGGCTGCGGGGGCGGATGCTGGCGTCGGCGGCGTCATCCTCGCGGGTGGCGCCGGCGCCGATGATGCGGTCGTCAGTCATTACGCAATTATGCGCCAAGCAGCTCGCATCCGATCAGATTTCCACCTGCGCACCCAATTCCACCAAGCGGTTGCCCGGAATGCGGAAGAAACCGGTGGCCGGCGCCGCGTTGCGGTGCATGAAGGCGAACAGCTTGTCGCGCCAGATCGGCATGCCACGGTTGGCGCTGGCCACGATGGTCTCGCGACTGGCGAAGAAGGTAGTGTCCATCGGATCGAAATAGATGCCGCCATGATCACAGGAACGCATCAGCGCCAGCGGAATATCCGGGGTCTCCATGAAGCCATAGCGCACATGCACGCGGTAGAACTCGTCACCCACCGAATCGATGCGCAGGCGCTGGCCCTCGGCCGCGTAGGGCATCGGC
Source organism: Stenotrophomonas sp. STEN021 (assembly GCF_056760175.1). Taxonomy (NCBI): domain Bacteria; kingdom Pseudomonadati; phylum Pseudomonadota; class Gammaproteobacteria; order Lysobacterales; family Lysobacteraceae; genus Stenotrophomonas; species Stenotrophomonas sp. STEN021. Next base: position 6,389 of record NZ_JBRREH010000071.1, read on the forward strand.
AGGGTTTCCACATGCAGGAATACGTTGCGCTCGTGCAGCACCTTGTTGTGCTTGAGGTTGTGCATCAGCGCATGCGGGACCACGGTCGGGTCGGCGGTCAGGAACACCGCCGTGCCCGGCACCCGTACTGGCGGTGCCAGCATCAGGCCCGGCAAAAACGTGTCCAGGCGGATACCGTCCTTGCGGATTTCGTCACGCAACAGCTCACGACCGCGGCGCCAGGTGCGCATCATCGTGAACAGCACCAGCCCAAGCACCAGCGGGAACCAGGCACCCTGCAGCAGCTTGGCACCATTGGCGATCACGAAGCCCAGGTCGATGAAGAGGAAGACCACACACAGGGCAATGATGGCGTGGCGCGCACGCGGCCACAGCACACGCGCCACCAACGCCAGCAGCAAGGTATCGATCAGCATCGTGCCCGACACCGAAATACCGTAAGCCACCGCCAGATTGCTGGAACTGCGGAAGGCCAGCACCAGCCCGAACACCATCACCGCCAATCCCCAGTTGATGCCCGGGATATAGATCTGGCCGATGGTGTCGTGCGAGGTATGCAGGATGCGCATGCGCGGGATGTAGCCCAGCTGCATGGCCTGGCGCGAGACCGAGAATGCACCGGTGATCACCGACTGGCTGGCGATCACCGCCGCCGCCGTGGCCAGCAGGATCATCGGGATCAGCGCCCATTCCGGCACCGCCTCGAAGAACGGATTGGCCACCGCATCGGGCCGCTGCAGCACCAGTGCACCCTGCCCCAGATAATTGAGCACCAGGCACGGCAGCACGAAGAAATACCAGGCATGGCGGATCGGTGGCGCACCAAAGTGCCCCATATCCGCATACAGCGCCTCGCCGCCGGTCACCGCCAGCACCACTGCGCCAAGGATGAACAGACCGTGCCAGCCATGTTCCATGAAGAAGCGCGCCGCCCACATCGGATTGAAGGCCTTGAGCACCTCCGGCGCGGCGATCACGTTCCAGATGCCGATTGCAGCCAGTGACAGGAACCACAGGCTCATCACCGGCCCGAACACCTTGCCGACCTTCTCGGTGCCAAAGCGCTGCGCGGCAAACACTGCCGCCAGCACCACCAGGGTGATCGGCACCACGAAGTGCCCCAGCCCCGGTGCGGCGACCTCCAGACCCTCGACCGCACCCAGTACCGAGATGGCCGGGGTGATCACGCCGTCACCGAAGAACAGCGAGGCGCCGAAAATACCGAGGATGCCGACCACATAGGCCGAGCGCGAGCCATTGCGCAGGGTGCGCTGGGCCAGCGCCATCAAGGCCATGATGCCGCCCTCGCCGTCATTGTCGGCGCGCATGATGATGGTCACGTACTTGAGCGTGACCACCATGTTCAGCGCCCAGAACGCCAGCGACAGCACGCCAAGCACGGTGTCGTGGTCGCTGGTCAGCCCGTAGTGCGGCGAGAACGCCTCCTTCAAGGTGTACAGCGGGCTGGTGCCGATATCGCCGAACACCACGCCGATGGCGCCGACGACCAGCGCCATGCCGCCGGCAGCGCCGCCGCCGTGCGCGTGGCCTTGAGTGGAAGTTTCAGACGTGGAGGAAGCGTGGGACATGGCGATCTCAGGTTGGCGTCATGCTGCCGAAAGGGTTAACGCAGCGCCGCTTGCAGCGCTTTACGGATGACCGTGGCGACATCATCGCCCTCGGCACCGGCGTCGCGCGCCATTTTGGCGGCCTCTGCCGGTTTATAGCCCAGTTGCTGCAACGCCACTGTCGCCTCGGACACCGCATCGGCACCCAGCTGGCCGGCAATGGGAGCGCCGCCACCGGTGAAATTGGCTGCGCGGTCACGCAGCTCGACCACCATACGCTCGGCGGTCTTCTTGCCTATACCGGGGATACGGGTCAGCGCGGTGACATCGCTGGTCTGGATCAAGCGCGCGAACTCGTCGACGCTGGCGCCGGACAACACCGCCAGCGCGATCTTGGCGCCGATACCCGATACCTTCTGCACATCGCGGAACAGACGGCGCTCACCTTCGCGCAGGAAGCCGTACAGCGAGACACTGTCTTCCTTCTGTGCGTAATGGGTGAACAAAACCACCTCGCGCCCCACATCGGGCAGGTCATAGAAGGTGCTCATCGGCGCCTCCAGCTCATAACCGACGCCATTGACGTCAATCACCAGCCACGGCGGGGCCTTGTGGGCGAGGATGCCGCGCAGGCGACCGATCATGCGAAAAACCTCATTTGCGACTCCAAGCCTGGCGCACATCCACCCCCAGCCGATTGGCGGTGGCGCGGACATGCGCATGGGTTATGGCCACCGCCAGTGCATCGGCGGCGTCTGCCTGTAATTTGCCCTGCAGGTTCAGCATCAAACCCACCATATGCTGCACCTGCTGTTTTTCCGCCCCGCCGCGGCCAACCACGGCCAGCTTGATCTCGGTGGCGGCGTATTCGCTGACCGGCAGGTCGCGCATCACCACCGCGCACACCGCCGCGCCGCGCGCCTGGCCCAGCTTCAATGCCGAATCGGCATTTTTGGCCATGAACACCTTTTCGATCGCCACTTCCTGCGGCTGGAACTCCTCGATCAAGGCATGCAGCCCGTGCGCCAGCAAGCGCAACCGCTGCGGGAAATCCGCCGCTCCCAACAGCACCAGTGGCGCGTGATGGACATGGCGGGCGCGGCCGTTGGCGTCGATGTCGATGATGCCGACGCCGGTGCGCTGCGAGCCGGGATCAATGCCAAGGATGCGGGTCATGCTGCCTCTATCAGTAAAAAACGGCGCCCAGCATGGCCGGACGCCGTCTCACCCGGTGGGACCGGGCGGGTCCTCAGACCCGCTCCAGGCTCGCCTGGTCAACGTTGGAATACACGTCCTGCACATCGTCCAGGTCTTCAAGCATGTCCAGCAGCTTCTTCACCTGCACGGCGGTGTCGGCATCGACGGCAACGTCGTTGTCGGCACGGAAGGTGATTTCGCTGTGATCGGCCACCAGCTTGGCCGCTGCCATCGCATCCTTTACCGACTGGAAGGCTTCCGGCGCGGTGATGACGTCAATCGAGCCATCCTCCGGATAGACCGCGATGTCGTCGGCACCGGCCTCGATCGCCGCCTCGGTGATGGTTTCCTCATCGGCGCCGGGGGCGAAGCTCAGCACGCCGAGCCGCTTGAACATGAACGACACCGAGCCTTCGGTGCCCATGTTGCCGCCGCACTTGCTGAAGGCATGGCGCACGTCAGCCACGGTACGCACGCGGTTGTCGGTCAGGCAGTCGACGATCACGGCAATGCCGCCCGGTGCATAGCCCTCGTAGCGCACTTCCTCGTACTCGACGCCTTCCAGCTCACCGGTGGCCTTCTTGATCGCGCGCTCGATGACATCCTTGGTCATGTTCGCGCTCAGGGCCTTGTCCATCGCCGTGCGCAGACGTGGGTTGTTGTTTGGGTCGCCTCCGCCACCGCGGGCAGCAACGCTGATCTCCCGGATGATTTTGGTGAAAATCTTGCCGCGCTTCGCGTCATTCGCGTTTTTGCGACCTTCGATGGAAGGACCTCGACCCATGGGAATACCGTACATCTGTCAGGAACAGGACGGTAATTCTACCTGATCCCCCGCCGTGGCCCCGTCATTGACCGTCGGCTGCCTGCCCCGCCGAAAAGCGCCCCTGGCGCAGGAAGCCGGCGGTCAGCGCGGCCACCTCGGGCGACAACACCAGCCCGCTATGGCTGACCGGCACCACGCAGTGATCGGCCAGGCCCGGCAGACGGGTCTCCGCCAGCCCCACGGTGCCATCGGATTCGCCCTCCAGCGCGCCCATCATGGCGCCCAGCCCATGTGCCACCGAGCCGGCGATCAGACCGACCTCGGCCTGCCCCTGCCAGTCCGGCAAGCCGTGCAACAGCAGGTCACCGCTACGCCCCAGTGCCGCCGCCCAGCCGTGCTCGGCCATGGAACGGGCAGTACCGCTGCCGCAGAGGGGCGAACCCAGGCAGACCACCCGCGGCACCTCCAGCGTGGGTGCCTGTCGCAGCGCCTCCAGCGCCACCAGCCCGCCCAGACTGTGCCCTACCAACGACATCGGCCCACGCCCATGCAGGCGCTGCACCAACTGCGGCACCGCCTGCGCGGGACCACCGAACACACTGGCGTAACCAAACGTATCCACCGCAAAACCCTGCGTGCGCAGGCGCCAGGCCAGCGGCAACAGCCAGGAGCGGGTGTTCCAGATCCCATGCAGGATCAGCACACGTGGACGCGAGGAGTTCTGCCAATACATGCATGCAGTTTCCGTCATCGGCCTTGTCCACCACAACGGGCAGCGACACGGCCTTCAGTCGAAGTTGTAATCCAACTGCAGCGCCAATTGCCGCCCTACCGCGCTGTAGACCTCGTCGTAGTAGTAGGGAAACCCGGTGTTGCTGCTGTCGCGCGGCGGCGCGGTATTGAACAGATTGTTGATGAACAAGGTCGCCGTTGCGTGTTGATGGATCTGCTTTGCGATATTGCCATTCCAGAGCCACAGCGGTTTGAGCCGCCCCACGCCGTCAGCGCTCGGCAAACGGCCATAACGGGTACCCGACAGATTGACCGACCAACCCTGCTGCCCCTGCCAGCCCAGGGTGGTGCGCAGGTTGCTGCGGAAGGCCAGGTTTTCACCCGAGTCCCACGAGGCTGCACGCCACTGTTCATGCAGGGTGCCCGGTGAGCGCACGCGCCGCTGTGCCCAGAACGTGTGCGACCAGACCGCGTGCAGACTGAAATCACCAACAGCGCTGCTGACACGCCAATCCAGCATCGCATCGATACCGCGGATGTGCTGTTCGGATTGGTTGGCTGCCGTCGACTCGACCATGAGGATGCGGCCATCGCCCTGCTCGCCACTGCGTACCACCCGCGAGCGTGCCTTGCGACATTCCCAGGAGCGCGGGTCCACCTGGCTCGGACTGCCATCCAGGCGCAGCCCGGTGAAACACTCGGCCTCATCACGCAGCAACAGCCCCGGCGCAATCCGGCCAATGCCGTCTTCATTGCTGACATCCCAATAATCCACGCTGATCGACAAGGCATCGCCTGCGTCCCAGACAAAACCCGCCGTGGTCGACGTACCGGTTTCCGCGCTCAGTGTCTGGTTGCGGTAGGTTCGGGTCAGGAACTCCACTTCATAACCAGCGCAACCGGGATTGGCACCTGCAAGCATGCAGCGCCTTGCATCTATCGCCTTGCCAAAGCTGCCACCGCCATCGGTGAACATCCAATGCATGTCCGGCATCTTGAAGCTGGTGGCGTGACTGGCACGCAGCAGCAGGCTGCGCGTCGGCCGCCACTCCAGACCCGCACTCCAGGTACGCGCAGTAGCGACGGCCACAGCATCGTCGTAACGGTCAACGCGACCGGCAACACTGGCCTTGATGGTCTGCGTCAACGGAATCCGCATTTCTCCGCCCACCGCATAGCGGTCGCGCACGCCCTCGCCTACGCTACCGGTGAGGTTGTAGACATCCATCTGCAGGGGCAGCACCGATGGCGTGTTGCGCAGCCGATAACGCTGGCGACTGGCTTCCAGCACCAGCGCCATGGACAAGGTGCCGGCAGCAAGGTCGGCGATGCCACCTGACACAACATAGGACGCTTCATCCACCTGGGTCAGCGCCTGGTAATGCACATTGCTGGACATGGCCGAATACTCGGCCGGGGTGATCGGGCGAAACCAATGCGCCAGATCCAGCGGCTGGATGATGGCACCGTCAGCGGTCACCCCCGACGCCGGACCGAAAAAGAACGCATTGACCTTGTCGCCCAGCAAGCGCCGCCGATCACGCTGCACCCGGTAGTCCGAACGGCCGGCGCTCAGGCTCCAGTCCAGGCGCTGCCCATATTGCCCACGCAGCCCCAGCACCAGATCCCACATCTGCTCGCGGTAGTGATCGTTGGATACATCCAGCCCGCCCACTTCCTGCGGCGTCAGCACGCGTTGCGGGGAGAGGTATCCAAAGCGCGGATCGTAGATCTGGTTGACCTTGCCGGTAGTGGCCGAATGCGGGCCGGTGATGGTTTCAAAACCGCTTGCCAGCTGGCTGCGCGCGTTCCACAACTGCAGACTGGCCCATGCCTCCGTGCGGGGTGACAGGAACCATTGTGCGTACAGCTGGGCAGACACCTCCTGCACGCCGTCCTGCAGTGACGCATAGCCGGCGTTGCGCCAGGTTCCGCAGCCACGACCGTGCGCGGCCGGGTTTGCCGGCGCGGCAAAGTTCCAATCGACGAACTCACCCTGCCAGCGCTCGCATACATCCTGTGGCAGCGGCACCAGCGCTTGAGCTGTACCTTGGCCGCGTACAAAACCCAGCCCGAGTTCTGGATCCACCGGCGAGCTCCCGTTGCCGCCGGCAGGACGTTGCAGATCGCGCTGCGAGCCGCGCAACAATTCGGCCGCAGAATATTGCACGGCATAATTGAGCCCCCAGTCTTCACCGCCGTGCCCGGCTGACCATTGCAGATCAAGACGGTCACCACCGCCTTGGCTGCTGGTACCGGTGCGCAACCGGGCCTGCGAACCACTGCGCGGCTGCTTGAGCACGATGTTGACCACCCCGGCAATCGCATCGGCACCGTAGATCGCTGAAGCGCCGCCGGTCATCAACTCGACCCGCTCAACACTGGCCAGCGGAATACTGCCCAGGCTCTGGAAGTTGCTGCGTCCATTTGAAGGAAACGGATAGTCCGGCAGGCGCCGGCCATCAACCAGAATCAGCGAACGCCCTGGCCCAAGACCACGCAGGTTCAGTGGCTGCGCGTTGGCCGAGAAGCGCCCACCGGCTCCCTGCGATTCGGCACCATAATCACTCATCCCATTCACAGCCAGCGCGTCGGTCAGCGTGAAGTGACCATCGCGCTGCATCTGCTCGGCGGTGATGACCGTCACCGGCGCCGCACTTTCAAACTCGCTGCGACGTATCCGTGAGCCGGTGACCTGCAACGAAGCCAATGAGCTTGCCACGGCCGGCATCGTCACTGGCGGCGCAGGCTTGGGCGTAGCGGCCGCAACAACGGTTGCTTGGACAATGGTGATGACCCCGCCACTGGTCAGCCGATAGCTCAGGCCGCTACCGGCAAGCAACTGCTGCAGCGCCTGGGCGATGCTGTAGCGTCCGTTCAAAGCGGGCGCGGTCTTGCCACCCAGCATCTGCGGCGCCATCAGTATCTGTAGACCAGATGTCGACGCCAATTGCGTCAGCGCCTGTTGCAGAGGCTGCTGCGGCTGCTGGTAATCGCGGGTTGCGGTACCGCTTTGTGCCCACGCAGGCACGGCCGACAAAACCAGGCACAGCAACAGCCAGCACAGCATGCCGCACCGGCCGCTCGGCACCCGCCGTTTTCCGCTACCTGCGCTGGCAATCATCCCTTCCCTCGTTGACAACCGGACTGGCACGGAGCCGGCGACCCCTCTACAGACGCAGCAAGCGCGAAACCCCTCATCTGGCAGAATCGCTGACACTAGCCCAAGCTGCGCGTGTCGCCCCAGACTGTCAACGCCTGCCAATGACCGCCGCCCAGCCGCCCATTCAGCCCCCGCCCGGCGTCGTCCGGGACACAGGGGCCATGGCGCAACAGTACCGACCTCGACTGATGCGTTACTTCAGGAACCACCTGGGTACAGTTGAAGACGCGGAAGACCTCACCCAGGAAACCCTGGTGCGGATGATGCGCGACCCGCAGGCAGACAAGGTCAACAACGTCGAAGCGTACTTGATGACGATCGCGGGCAACCTGCTGCGCGACCGCTACCGCCGCGACCGTAGCCGCCATGTTGGCCAACATGTACCCATCGACGAGAACACCGAAGGCTGGCCTACCGAAACGGTATGTGGTGAACGCGTCTACCAGGACCGCGAACGTCTGCAGACGTTCCTGAAAGTACTGGATGATCTGCCTCCGCGTTGCCAGCAGGTATTCCTATTGCATCGCTATGAAGGCCTGACCTATGGCGCCATCGCCAGCCAATTGGGCATCAGTGTCAGCGCTGTCGAAAAACACATGATGCGTGCCCTGCTCCACTTCGGCACGCGGTTGGAGCAACCATGAAACAAACCAAGCTTGAAGTCGTAGCAGACGCTGATCCAATCCGCACCCAGGCCGCGTCCTGGTTCGCTCGCCTGCACGCCGATGAACTGAGCGAACACGAGCAGGCCGAGCACCAGATCTGGCTGGATGCGGACCCCGCACATCGGCTTGCCTACGAACGGGTCGAGCGCATGTGGACGATGCTGAGCGATTTTTCTGCCATGCCCGACATCAGCCAGCGCCTGGCGGCGATTCCGGTGGCAGGCACGGAACAGGCCAGGCCACAGAACCAGCGCAGGCCGCGCCGCCTGCCATGGCTGGCGGCCTGCGCGGCAGCGCTGACTGCGCTGGTCGTTGGCTGGCGCGTGCTTGCTCCGGCACCCGTCAGCGAACAACGCTATGCCAGCGCCATCGGCGAGCAACGCAGCATCACCCTCGACGATGGCACGCAGGTGGATCTTGATACGGGTACCACACTGCGTGTGCGCTACAGCAAGCAACAACGCCGCATTGAACTGGACCAGGGCCGCGCCTTCTTCAAGGTTGCGGCCGACAGCGCGCGGCCGCTGACCGTGGATACCGCACAGGGCAGCGTGCGTGCGGTCGGCACCCAGTTCGAGGTCTATCGCCTGGATACCGGGCTGGATGTAACCCTGTTCGAAGGCAAGGTACAGCTGCGCGCCGCCGGCAGCGACGACAGCGCCGCCGTCATGGCCACGCTCAGTCCCGGACAACGCGCGCGCATGAGTGTCGGCAAGGCGCCACAGGTACAGAGCTTCCAGGGCGGCAACGCACCGGCCTGGATCGACGGCCAGCTGGTGTTTGAAAACCTGCCATTGCGAGCGGCGGTAGCAGAGTTCAACCGCTACGGCGGCACTCCACTGCGGGTCAACGATGCAGCGTTGGGCGAACTGCGGGTTTCCGGTGTATTCCGCAGCAATGACAGCAGCGGCTTCCTTGAAGCCTTGAACGCCCTGTACAAGATCTCGGCGCATACCAACGCCGCAGGCGAGAACGAGCTCAGCCGCTGATCATCATGCGCACCGCGGGCGTCCTGCGGTGCGCATTGGCCGTTCACAGTGGCTGGAGCAGGGCGCGCCTGATCCGCTCGCGCTCCCGCAGCTGCAGGTGCAACTGGGCCTTGAGGCGACGGTTCTCCTCCTCCAGACCACGCAACTGCCGCGCATGCAGCGCGCGCGTCCTGCCACAGCTACGCCGCAGCAGGGCATACGACGCCGCACTGAAACCATGCTTTCTACACAGCCCCTGCAAGCTGGCTGCAACACCGATTTCAAGCAGGAAGTCGATCACCTGCGCTTCGTATAGACGTTTCCTCATGCCTGCATAGACGCAGCAGCATGAAGAGTCCACAGCGATGCAGCGCACATTTTGAAATGGCCGCAGCTCTTGCAGGAGCGGCGTCAGCCGCGAAGCCGAACAATCTGCTGGGCCGAGGACGCCTGCTGATGGCCCGCCGTTTCTTCAACCTGCAGACCAAGCCGGTGCGGCTCAATCAGCCGGCAAGCCGTCGCAGAATGAACTCATTGTCGCGCACGCTGCCAACCGGGAACTCATAGGCACCGACCTGCTCAAAACCATGCCGTGCATAGAAACGTTGCGCGCCGAAATTCTCCGACCACACGCCAATCCACAGCGTGCGCCCCGGCGTCTGCAGCCACTGCAGGGCTGCATCGAACAACAGGCCGCCCCGGCCGCCGCCCTGGTACTGGCTCAGCACGTAAAGGCGCTTCAACTCACCGTCGGCCGCCTTGGCACCCGCATGCGGTAATCCGCAGGGGCCTGCAAAAGCGAAGCCAACGGCCTCGCCTGCCACTTCCAGCAGCCATGCCGCGTAATCACCGGACTGCAGCTGTTGCCGCTGCAGTTCGGGCGGATAGGCCGTGGCCAGGTAATCGGCCAGGTCCTGTGGCGGATACAGATGGCCAAACGTCTCCACGAAGGTACGTTCGGCCAGCGCGCACAGCACGCCAGCATCATCGGCCGTCGCGCGACGGATGCTGGCGTCAGCGGACAAGGCTCAGGCCTTGTCGGCGCGCGGACGCACCTGCACGTGCACTTCGGCCAGCTGCGCGTCGGCGATCGGCGACGGCGCATCGGTCATCAGGCACTGCGCGCCGGTGGTCTTCGGGAACGGGATGACGTCACGGATCGACTCGGTGCCGGCCATCAGCGCGGCAATACGGTCGATGCCGAAGGCGATGCCACCGTGCGGCGGCGCGCCGTAGTTCAGTGCATCCAGCAGGAAGCCGAACTTGGCGCGTGCCTCTTCGGCACCGATGCCGAGCAGTTCGAACACCGCGCTCTGCATTTCCGGGCGGTGGATACGGATCGAACCGCCACCGATCTCGTTGCCGTTGAGCACCATGTCGTAACCGCGCGAAACCGCGGTCTTGGCATGCGCACGCAGCTCGGCCACATCGTCCACCGCCGGTGCGGTGAAGGGGTGATGCAGGGCGACGTAGCGCTGCTCTTCCTCGTCCCACTCGAACATCGGGAAATCGGTGACCCACAGCGGTGCCCAGCCGTCGGCAACCAGGTTGAAGTCCTTGCCGGCCTTCAGGCGCAGCGCGCCCATGAAGTCGGAGACCTTGTTGTAACCGCCTGCACCAAAGAACACGATGTCGCCATTGCCGGCACCAATCTGCTTGAGCAGCGCAGCGAAAGCGTCTTCGGCGAAGAACTTCTGGATCGGGGAGCTGATCTCACCGTTTTCGGCAATCTTGATGTAAGCCAGGCCCTTGGCGCCGTACTTGGCGGCGTGGGCGGCGTATTCGTCGATCTGCTTGCGGCTGAGGCTGGCACCGCCCGGGATGCGCAGCGCGGCCACGCGGCCGTCGGCGTCATTGGCAGCCGCGGTGAACACCGGGAATTCGCTGGTCTTGACCAGTTCGGCCACGTCCACCAGTTCCAGCGCGATGCGCAGGTCCGGCTTGTCCGAACCGTAGCGACGCATCGCCTCGGCCCAGGTCATGCGCGGGAAGCTGGCATCGAGGTCGACGTCGACCACTTCCTTGAAGATCGAGCGGATCATGTCCTCGACGAAATCCTGCACGTCGCGCTCGCGGACGAAGGCGAATTCCATGTCCAGCTGGGTGAATTCCAGCTGGCGGTCGGCACGCAGGGCTTCATCGCGGAAGCAGCGGGCAATCTGGTAGTAACGATCGAAGCCGGCCACCATCAGGATCTGCTTGAACAGCTGCGGGCTCTGCGGCAGGGCGTAGAACTCGCCCGGGTGCATGCGCGCCGGCACCAGGAAGTCGCGTGCGCCTTCCGGGGTGGCCTTGGTCAGGATCGGGGTCTCGATGTCCTGGAAGTTGCGCGCGTCCAGGTGGCGGCGCAGCGCCTGCACCAGCTTGATGCGGGTGCGCTGCATGCGCTGCATTTCCGGGCGACGCAGGTCCAGGTAACGGTACTTCAGGCGGGTTTCTTCGCCCGGGTTCTCGTGTGCGTGGAACGGCAGCGGCGCAGCCTTGTTGAGGATGCTGATGCGGGTCGCGATCACTTCCACCTTGCCGCTGCGGATCTTGTCGTTGACCGCATGACGCGCGCGCACCACGCCTTCGACCTGCAGCACGTCCTCGTAACCGAGGCTGGCGGCGACGGCGAACACCTCCGCGTTGTCGGGCTCAACGGTGACCTGGACGATGCCTTCGTGATCACGCAGATCGATGAAACAGACGCCGCCGAGGTTACGGGCAACGTCGGTCCAGCCGGCGAGGGTCACGGTTTGGCCGATCAGGGTCTCGTCGACCAGGCCGCAGAAATGGGTACGCATGGAAAGCTCCGCAGGGGGCCCGGCACGAAACGGTGCCGGGTAGCCCCGTATTTTGGCGCTCAGCGCGGGCGGGAGCAAATCCGCCCCATCAGTCACGCCGCCTTAAGCGGGATTGCGCCTATAGTTCCGCGTCCAAACCTGAACAGGGAAGCCGCCATGAACCATCACCTCCTGCTCGCCGGCCTGGCAACCCTGTTGGGGCTGGCAATGAGCCCATCCCCTGCCGCGGCCCAATCCGGCTACCCGGGCGGCAACCAGAATGGTCCGATTCGATGCGAAAGCGTTGATCAGCGCCAGCGGGTCTGCGCCACCGGCTGGCGCAGCGCCGTGCTGACCCGTCAGCTGTCCAAGGCCCAATGCACCGAGGGTCGCAGCTGGGGCAGCAGCAACGGCAATGTATGGGTCAGCAACGGCTGCCGCGCGGAGTTCAGCGAAGGCCGGGGTGGCTGGGGAGGTGGCCAGGGCGGCTGGAACGGCAATGGCAATGGCAACCGCACCATCCGCTGTGACAGCAACAACAACCGCCAGCAGGTCTGCAATACCGGCTGGCGCAGCGCGGTACTGGTGCGCCAGGTCTCCGATACCCGCTGCACCGAAGGCCGCAACTGGGGCAGCAACAACGGCAGCGTCTGGGTCAGCGGCGGTTGCCGCGCCGAGTTTGCCGAAGGCCGCGGCGGCGGCTGGGGTGGCGGCCAAGGCAATGGCAACGGCAACGGCAACCAGACCATCCGCTGCGACAGCAACAGCAACCGCCATGTGGTCTGCAATACCGGCTGGCGTAGTGCGGTACTGGTGCGCCAGGTTTCCGATACGCGCTGCGTGGAGGGCCGCAACTGGGGCAGCAGCAATGGCGCGGTCTGGGTCAACGGCGGCTGCCGTGGCGAGTTCGCTGAGGGCCGCGGCGGTGGTTGGGGCAATGGCGGCGGCTGGGGCGGCAACAACTACTTCGTGGATTGCCACAGCAACAGCAACCGCTTGAATACCTGCCCATGGGATCGTCGCCAGGGCCGCCCGGTCATCGTCCAGCAGGCCTCTGACACGCGTTGCGTGGAAGGCCGCAACTGGGGCTTCAATGGCGACAGCATCTGGGTGAACGGCGGCTGCCGCGCCCGTTTCAGCGGCCGCTGAGCCTCGACTCAAGCCAACCCGAGGGCGCCGGCAACGGCGCCCTCTGCGTTTCAGGCCTCGCTGCCCCACGGTGCTGGCGGCAACGCCACCGGCACGCTCAGGTCGAACTCCACCTGGAACAAACGCCCATCCGGACGCGCCAGCTCGTAGACGAAACGCTTGCCCGGCACCAGTTCCATCGCCCAGGTATTACGCAGCGACGCGTTCATGCCATTCGCAGTGAACATCGCCACCGATTCGGCATCGACCGGAAACGCCTGCCGCCCTGCACTGCCAGCCTGCGTGGTATCACCGCCGTACATGGTCACCGCATCCGGGCTGCCGTCGGCATGGCGGTGGTCGTGCTTCAAGCGCAGACCGCTGTCGGTGCGGCTGATCACCCAGGTCCGCGAGTGGTCGTCACCCACATGGAACGGCACCCGCAGCTCCTGCTGTGGGCTGTCGCAGCCGCGCACATGCATCACCAGGGTCTTGCCATCGAACGGGTCCGGCGCACTGGACTGCGGCTGATTGGCGATGATGCGACCGGCAAAGGCCTGCCCGCAGTACTGCGCCAGATCGGCTAGGAACTGGTCGGCCGGCGCGACCGCCGCCGTTGCTGCTGGCGCAGTGCTGGCGGCGATTGCCGGAACAGGAAGGGCAACGCTGCCGGCCAAGGCCAGAACGCAGATCAGATTCGGGAAGGATGAGGTTTTCATGCCCCGATCCTCGCCCACACGCGAACTCAAGGCAACGCCGCACTGCCCTGAGCCTCGCCTCGCGCCGCCTGCAGCGCATTGCGCCATTCCGTGGTCACCGCCGACTCCCTGCCATACAGGGGCTCTGAAGCAGCGACGGCGGCCTGCCAATGTTGCGCGGCTTCATTGCGATTGCCGCGCTGCTCAGCCAGGCGCGCGCGCAATACCTGCTGGCGTACCGCCGCATACGGACTGCCGGCAAGCAGTGGTTGTACGCCATCCAGAGTCTGCGCCGCCGCATCCAACCGCCGTTTGGCGGTCAACCATTCGGCCCAGCCCTGCTGCACGCGGATGCCATTGGCGCTGCCGGCGGGTATGCGCGGCAGCCATAGCGCATGCGCCCGCTGCACCATGGCATCGCCGGCAACATCGCCTTGTCCGGCCAGCAACAGGCCAAGTTGCAATTGCAGATCCAGGGTATCCGGATGATCCCTGCCAATGGCCGCCGTACGTATCGCCAAGGCCTGCCGATAGCTCGCTGCAGCGGCGCCCGTCTCGCCCTGCGCCTGTGCCAGCTGCGCAGCGGTTTCAGTGATCAACGAATAGTTGTAGCTGTCCTTGCCCAGCACCTCCGCCGACAGCTGCAATGCGGTTTCAACATAGGGCCGTGCACGTGCATATTCGCCCTTGCGTATCAGCGCCAGCGCCAAGCGATTGTTCTCGCTGACCACATAGATGCTGCGTTGGCCGAAGATCTTCGGCGCACGTGCCAGGTTGGCCTCGAACGCGGCAATGGCTTCGTCCAGATCGCCGCGATCCATCACCATCAAGCTGCGTTCGGTGTTGCTGGCCCAGTAGTCATAGGACATCTCACCCAAGCTGCGCAGGAACATCGGTGTGGACTGATCAAACGCCGCTGCCGATGCGGCCAGATCTCCCTTGCGCCGGTACATCATGCCCAGATTGTCCAGTGTCACGCCGATGTATTGCTCACGCTTGCCGGCCTGGTGACGCTGCAGCGCCTGCTTGAAAGCGGCTTCGGCATCGTCATAGCGCTGCTCGGACAACAAGGACAGCCCCAATGAGTTGTAGGACTGGGCGACGCGGAAGCTGTCCGCCGGCTGCTTGCCCAGCAGCGCCAGCGCACGCCGCGCCATCTTCGCGCCTTCCGCGCCGTTGCGGTTGTTGGCGTAGCTGCCCGCCAACAGGTTGAACAGGCGCGCCGCCTCGTCCAGATTCTTGTTGCCGCCCGCGGCAGCCAGTGCTTCGGCAGCCTGCAACATCAGCGGATCGGAGCGCCGCAGATCGCCGGCATTGCGGTAGGCCAGGCCGATCACGCCCTTCAAGCGCGCCTGCACGTCCGGGGATGCATCCAGGTCCTTGTCGATGCGCGCCGCGGCACGATCCAGCACCTCGCGGGCACTGATGTCCTCCCCGCCGCGCACACCTTTCTCGCGCGGATCGGCGGCCTCGAACATCTCCACCAGAAAGCCACTGACCTGCTCGGCGATCTTGGCCTCGCGCTCGGCGGCTGCGCGTTCGGCCGCCAGACGCCACACAAACCAGGCTGCAAGCAGCAGCGCCAGCAACAGCAGCAGCGCTCCCTTCCAGTTACGCCGCAACCAACGTCCACCGCGATACAACCGACCGCCATTGCGCGCCTGTACCGGCCGGTGCTGCAGATAGCGCTGCACGTCGGCAGCCATCGCCTCCACCGAGGGATAGCGCTGCTCTGCCGGCAATGCCCCCGCCCGCACCACGATCGCGTCCAGATCGCCACGCAAAGATCGCGTCCAGTGACAATCGGCCTTGGCCAGCCCGCTGGGCGCGGCCAGCGCACTACCGCTATCGCCCGTGCCGCGCCTGCCGCCCTTGCCTGCCAACAGTTCGCTCAACACCGCAGCCAGACTGAAGACATCACTGCTCACACCTATCGCGCCGCCCGATTGCAGTTCTGGCGCTGCGTAGGCGGGGGTAAAGAACTGCGCGCCTGGTTCATTGGCCTCATCGCCCAGCAGCCGCGACACACCGAAGTCGAGCAGGACCGGATCGCCATCCCCACGTACCAGGATATTGGAAGGCTTCAGATCGCAATGCAGTACCAGCCGCGCATGTGCGGCCTGCACCGCATTGCATACCTTCAGGAACAGCTGCAGGCGCTGCCGCAGGTCCAGTTGTTTACGCGTGCAGTACGCATCCAATGCCTCACCGTGCACATACTCCATCACCAGATACGGATGCCCACCCGGCGTGGTGCCGCCGTCGTACAGGCGCGCGATGTTCGGATGTTGCAGGCTGGCAAGGATGCGTCGCTCGGCCGCCAGACGTTCGGCCACCCGTACGCCGGGCCTGCCCTGCAGGACTTTGATCGCCACCTCCTGGGCATACAGGCCATCGGCGCGCTCGGCGCGGAACACGATGCCCATGCCGCCGCTGGCCAGCCGCTGGCACAGCCGCCATGGCCCGATGACATCGCCTTCGCTCAGTTCAGAAGGCACTGCAGCGCCAAACAACTGCTGCAGCGGCTCGCGGGCGCGACCGAACTCGCAGGTCTGCGCTTCCAGCAGTTCCAGTGTTTCTGCAATGACCGCAGGATCGCCGCTCAGCCGCGCAAGCTCGCTCCGCCACTGCGACGGTTCCAGCTCACATACTGCGTCGAACAACTCGCGTACCTGTTGCCAACTATCCCGATCCACCACCACCCCCTGTGCCAGCCGCCCGCCAGATTGCGAGGCCAGCTCTGCCATGGGAATGATAAGCGTCGCTCACCGCGGTGGTACGTAAGAGTTGGCGTCTGAGGACGAAACAGTTGACGGATCATCGGCAGCAACCGCGGCATCTCTTACGAGCGTTGAATCATTGCTTTGAGCGCCTTCGTTGCTGAGCGGATCCACATCCATTGGCCGGCGGAATACCAGTGATGGCAACAATGTGGTCAATGCCGCGTACAACAGCAAGGCACCAAACAGCACCGGCGAGATCGCAAAACGCTCGCGCATGATCGCCGCCAACACCAAGGTGAAGATCAAGGTCGGCGACAGCGCCAGGGCTACCCGCAGGCTGGTACGGAAGCTTTCGCCGAACAGCAGCCGCCGCTGCAACCAGATCACGGCGATGCGCAGCGGCAGCACCACCAGGGTGATCAGCAAGCCCAGTCCCAACGCTTCAAGACTCAAGGCCTCGGCCGGCACCTTGGTGCCCGAGTTGAAGAAGTAGAACGGCACGAAGAATGAGGAAAACAGGCGCAGCGCATGCAGGTTTTCATGCGAAGCCAACGACGGCATGCGCTGCTGTAGCAGGCGTGCCACCAGGCCGGCGATGAATGCCCCAACCAGGTAGTACACGCCCAGCCCATAGGTGATGTAGGCGGCCAGCATGCCCACCATCACCAACAGCGAGAACTCCGAGCCCGGCGCGTGCGGCGCCACCCAGCGGCCCAGCCCGATGAACAGCAAGGGCAAACCCACCATCATCGCCACCAGTGCCAGGCTGGACAGCGTCATGTGCATTGGATCGCCGGCCTGTAGCACCACGAACAAGGCAGCCAGCGCCAGCAACTCGCCGGCAATGGCCTTGCTGCTGACCCAGAAACGCTCGGCATCATCCAGGCCCAACTGTGACAACGAATCCATGATGAAGCCGGTTGAAGGTGTCAGCAGTGCCAACGCCAGCAAGGCCGCCGCCTGCCATGGCAAACCAGCGTAGTGCCACGCCAGCCAGGCCATGCCTGTGAGCGTGGCGCTGCGGATCAGCAGATGGGCCAACAACGGCCACATGCCTTTGCGCAGATCGGCAAGATCCACTTCCAGGCCTGCGAACAGGAACAACGAGGAAATACCCAAGGTGGCCAGCAGGTTGACCACCGGATCGTGCGATCCATCGCCCAGCCACAGCATCGCGCCGATGCCGAACACCAGGCAGGTCAATGGCGCGGGAATATTGAACCGCTGCAATGCGCGCGGGATGACCAGCAACGCGAAGATCAACAGCAGATAGATCACTTCCCTGCTCATGGCGACGACATCCTCTGGACCAAATGCGAGGGGTCACGCCGACGAAGGAACCGTCAACGCAGCCGGGCCCCGGCCAGCTCCCCAACCTGGCGCAGGATGCCATTTCTGCCGTCATCGTCCAGTGCAGAACCCTGCAGGTAGCAGGCCAACAACCATGGCGCACCACCGGCCAGCGGCCACAGCACCGCAATGTCGTTGCTGGTGTCGCGGCCATTGCTGCCGGTCTTGTCGCCGACCCGCCAGCCCTGCGGCAACCCGGCGCGCAGGCGCTCATCACCGGTCTGGTTGTCAATCAGCCAATCGGCCAGCTGCTGGCGCGAAGCCTCGGTGAGCACGTCGCCCAGCAGGAAGCGCTGCAGATTACCCGCCATCGCCGCCGGGCTGGTGGTGTCGCGCGGGTCGCCGGGCGCGAAGCGATTGAGTTCGGGCTCGTTGCGTGCACTCAGGGTGACGCGGTCGCCGTGCTCACGCAGGAAGGCGGTAAGCCCGGCCGGGCCGCCAACCAGGGGCAGCAGCAGATTGGCTGCTGCGTTGTCGCTGACGATCAGCGTCGCCCGGCATAGATCACGCACGGTCATGTTCTTGCCGACATGGCGTTCGGTGAAAGGCGAATGATCGATGATGTCGGCCTGGCGTACCGCTACGCGCTGATCCAAGGACAACTTCCCCAGATCAGCCTGGCGCAGGATCGCGGCGGCCAGCGGGAGCTTGACCGTACTGCACATCGGAAAGCGCTCGTCCATCCGATGGCCGTAACGTGCACCGCTGAGCGGGTTCCACAGGCAGACACCCAGGCGGCCGCCACTGGTTTTCTCAAGCGTGGCGAAATCGACATCACTGACTGTCGTTGTTGCAGTGGCAGCGCGCGCCAATGCGTCCGGAATCAAAGCGCGGACCAAGGCGGCAGTGCCAAGGCCGAGAAACTGACGACGAACAAGCATTGAGACTCTCCCTGGATGTGATGGTGCCGATCTTGCCGACCACGGCGGCGCCTGACCATTGCAAAGAATCATCGGAAGGCATTAGTTAAATTTGTATCTGCGGCGGAAACTTCCACGTGATAAGCGGAATAATGCGGGTGCCCATCAAGTTTCGTCATGGCTCCGACATGATCCGCCCCCAATTGCCACTCAACGCCCTGCGCGCCTTCGAGGCCGCTGCCCGCCATCTGAACTTCACCCGTGCTGCGCTGGAGCTTTGCGTCAGCCAGGCCGCCTTGAGTCACCAGATCCGTGGACTGGAGGACCGCCTGCAGGTCAGCCTGTTCCATCGGCTGCCGCGCGGGGTTGCCCTGACCGACGAAGGCGCGGCGCTATACCCGGTGTTGACCGAGAGCTTCGACCGCATGGCGATCGCACTGGACCGGTTCACCGGCGGGCGCTTCCGTGAAGTGCTGACCGTCGGCGTGGTGGGTACGTTTGCCACTGGCTGGCTGTTGCCGCGCCTGCCCGGGTTTGAAGCCACGCATCCGGATATCGAGCTGCGCGTGCAGACCCACAACAACCGCATCGATCTGGCTGGCGAAGGGCTGGACCTGGCGATCCGTTTTGGCGATGGCGACTGGCAGGGCCAGGACTGCACGCCGATCGTCGATACCCCGTTCGCGCCACTGTGCGCGCCGGCTGTGGCTCGGAAACTGCGGCAGCCGCGTGATCTTGGCAACGTGCCGCTGCTGCGTTCCTACCGCAATGACGAGTGGCCGCGCTGGATGCAGTTGGCCGGCATCAGCGGTGTGGAAGCGCGGGGTGCGGTGTTCGATTCGTCGCTGACCTTGGCCAGTGCCGCGGCCGCGGGTGCTGGCGTGGCACTGTTGCCGCTGCGCATGTTCGAGCAGGACCTGGCCGAGGGCCGACTATTGCAGCCATTCGCACAGACCTTGTCGCTGGGACGCTATTGGCTGACGCGACTGCGCTCGCGGCAAGAGCGCGAGCCGCTGCGACGGTTCCGGCTGTGGTTGCAGGCACAGGGAGAATTGGACCTGTAGTGGGGCGCCCGGCGGCGCGGGCGCGGAACCCCGAAATCCCACCCCCCCCCCGGCGCGGGGGGGAAACAGCAAAAACCGCCC
>NZ_JBRREH010000072.1:0-25657 GCF_056760175.1 Stenotrophomonas sp. STEN021
GCTTACGCCGCTCCTACAAGGTGCCGATGAATCCCAGGGCAAGCCCAGCCGAGCATGGCTCGGCTCTACCCTCAGAACATGGCCCGGCGCTGCCTACGGCATTATCATGCGCAGCATCGCGGCCTGTGCCGCTGGCAGTCACCGCAAGGATTTACCGCAATGATGGAAGAACTCCTGATCGTCACCACCGGTGGCACGATCGACAAGATCTACTTCGACGACAAGTCCGATTACCAGATCGGTGATCCGCAGATCGGCATGATCCTGCGCGAGCTGGGCGTGACCTTCCGGTTCAATGTGATCCCGATCCTGCGCAAGGACTCGCTGCACATCAGCGATGACGACCGCGAGCTGATCCGCGCCACCATCGCCGCGCAGCCAACCCGCCACGTACTGGTCACCCACGGCACCGACTCGATGGTCGCCACCGGCAAGGTGCTGGCCACCATCCCCGGCAAGACCATCGTGATGACCGGCGCCCTCAGCCCGGCGCGCTTCCGTGGCTCGGATGCCGAGTTCAACATCGGCTGTGCCATCGGCGCGGTGCAGTCACTGCCGGAAGGCGTCTACATCGCCATGAACGGCCGTATCTGGAATCCGGAGAAGGTCCGCAAGAACGTCGACGCCAACCGCTTCGAATCGCTGTAAGTGGCCAAAAGCACCCGCGCCACCGCAGCATTGGACAAGGCAGGCATCGCCCATGGCGTGCATGCCTATGACTACTCGGCTGATGTTGACAGCAAGGGGCTGGCGGCAGCGCAGGCACTGGGCATCGCTCCTTCGCGGATGTTCAAGACCTTGATGGCGTGGGTGGACAAGCAGCCTCTGATCGCGGTGATTCCCTCCGATCAACGCCTGTCCTTGAAAAAGCTTGCCGCCCATTGCGGCGGCAAGCACGCGCAGATGATGGAAGTCCCCGAAGCCGAGAAGCGCAGCGGCTACAAGGTCGGTGGCATCAGTCCCTTTGCACAGCAGCGGCCGGCCAAGGTGGTGTTCGCCGCCAGTGCCACGCAGCACGACACGCTGTACATCAACGCCGGCCAACGCGGCCTGCTGCTGGATATCGTCCCGGCCGATGCCTTGCAGGTTCTGCAGGCCAGCTGCGCCGATATCTGCGAGGACTGAGTGCCCTCACCGGCATGCGTCCTGCAACAGCACCAGACTCATCCACGCTGACGGGCGTCGCCTTGCGCTAGAACGTGATCGACCAGCCGTTCAGCCGCCCGGTATCACCACTGGCCCTGTCGTTGACCCGCAGCTTCCAGATGCCATTCAAGGCCTCCTTGGACAGATCCACCTCGAAGGTCTGTTTGATGTCATCGGCGCTGCCTCCTTCATAGTTGCTCAACAAGTAGGCGCGGCCATCGGGCGCGAGCAGCTCCACTTTCAGATCGCCACGCCAGCTATGGCTGATATCCACCGTTACCGGGGTGGCCGCCGGTGCGTTGGCAGTACGCCCGGATACGTTGATGGCGGTTTCCACGGTGCGGTTGTCGAGGATGTCCAGCCCCTCGTTGCTGCTATAGGTCTGCGCCGGCAGCAGCCCCCAACTCGCCTTCAAACGCAGGCCGGAGTAAGCCGAATAGCCGGTCAACATGACATGGTAGGTGCCTGCAACAGGGGCAGGAATGCTGCAGCTTTCGGCATTGCCAGCGCTGAATGGACGGCAGTCGTAGCTGGAGCCGGTGGGGCGCCTGGCAGCGCGCACGTACAGGTCCGCATCGCCATTGCCGCCGGCAATGCTGATCAGCAGATTCGACGCACCCACGGGTACCTGCAGGCTGTAGTAGCTATTGCTGCCTTTGCTGCCTGCCAAGCCAGTCAGCACCACACCGTTATCCAGTTCAGTCGCCGGGTCGGGCTCCGGCGGCAATGGGCCACCCAGCGCAACTGCCACGGCCGCCTGTGCATTGACGATGCCAGCACCGATCTCGCGGTCCGGCATCGCAGGAAAAGGCGTCACCGTCGCCTTGATCAAGGCTTCAATCTCAGCCGGCGTATGCACAGGATTGGATACCTGCTGCACCAGCGCCACCACCCCCGCGACATGTGGTGTCGCCATCGAAGTCCCGCTATAGGACGAGTAGCTCTCGCCTGCAGGCCCTTTGCTGCCACCATTGAGGGTAGAAAGGATGCCGCTACCCGGTGCAGCCACATCCACCAAGGGACCGTAGTTCGATTGCTGGCTACTGCTCCAGATTGAACGCTTGCCAGCACTATCACTGGCAGCAACGGCAATGACATTTTTGCAGTTTGCAGGCGAGGCATCGGCCACATCGAGGTTGCTGTTGCCGGCAGCGACCACCAGGGTTGCGCCCTTGCCTACCGCACTGTTGATCGCGCTCTGCATGGTGCTGCCGCAGGCTCCTGCGCCGCCCAGACTCAGGTTGATGACCTCTGCAGGATGGCCGTTGGCAGGTACGCCAGGCACCGTTCCACCTGCCGCCCAGACAATCGCATCGGCGATATCCGACGTATAGCCACCACAACGGCCCAGCACGCGCACCGGTACGATCCTGGCGCCAGGTGCAACGCCAGCAACGCCCTTGCTGTTGTTGGTCACTGCCGCGATGGTGCCGGCCACGTGGGTCCCATGCCAGCTTGAGTTCTGCGCGCCATGGCTGCCGCCGCACTGATTGGCGCTCACCCAGTCACCCGGGTCGCTGGCATCGCCATCGCGACCATCGCCATCATTGGCCACCTCAAGATCACCAATGAAGTCATAGCCAGGCAGCACATTGGCATTCAGATCGCTGTGGCTGGCAATGCCGGTATCCAGCACTGCCACCACCACGCCCTCCCCGGTCGCGTTTTCCCAAGTCTCCGCGGCCTTGATGCCATAGCCGCCAGACAACCCCCATTGCTCAGCGAAGCGCGGGTCGTTGGGCTCGGCATCGATGGTATGCCGGCGATCGATCTCGACGTACTCGACATTTCGATCTGCCGCCAAGCGGTGCATCAACGCTTCGGCCTCGATGCGATCCAGCGGGATGTCCACCTGCACGACATCGGCACCTACCGCCAACCTGCGCAGGTGCTGCAGCGTGCTCACCTTGCCAGCGCGTACCGGCAATGCACGCGAGGCCGCTGCCAGTGAACTACCGAGTGCGATCCCACCTTCGGTCCGCGTTGTGTCCTGCCGGAACTTGACGATGAAGCGTTGATGCGAGGGTGCGGAGTCCAGGCCTGCCAGCTGCACTTCGCCGGCCACGGCTGGCATGCACAACAGCAGCGGAAACAGCGAAGCAGTGCCAGCTACCACCAACCCACGGCAAAGCCTACGGCGCGATCTGGATGACATGGTTGAATCCTTCTGCATGGAAAGAGGCCGCTTGCGCGGCGCCGGTCCTGACCGGTGTTCGCGGTATCGAAAGCCGCCATCACCTGGACAGAACATTCCGGACCGTCCCCCCCCCACCAATCCGCCTGCAGACAGTAAGCATCCGCCTTGCACGCTCCCATCGGAGTACTACTGAAACCGCTGTCCCAGCTGCCGTCAGAACCTCCCAACGCATCAGTCAGGGAAGCGTCCAGCGCGACCTTCGATGCGTCCTGTGCACATCAATGCCGGCAATCGCTGCGTACAGTGGCAAAGCAGCTGCTTTGTAGACCGGGTACGCGCAGCGCACCCGGACTGCAAACCGGAACTTGCATTCACCAGATTGCTCGCAGCTGGCGTTACCTGCGCGCCGAAGTGCTGCGTGCCGCCAACAGCACCGGCAAGCCCTGCAATCGGCACACGGCCGTTCAACACGCCGCCACCCGGGTTCGGATTGCCGCCGAACCAATCCCCTGTTACCGATCCGCTGGCGGGCAGCAACTGGCAACTGAATTGACCACCAGAGGCCTACAACGCAGACCATTGCTCCGTCACCGCTTCCCAAACTACCGATTCGCAAAAACTATTTTCGACTTCCTGCTACAAGAGGGTTGCCCCCAAGGTGTGGCCGGACAAAGAAAAACCCGCTGCGGACAGGCCGCAGCGGGTTCTTCACTTAACTGAGCTGCGACGCTCAGGCGTCCAGACGCACCAACCACCCATGGCGGTCCGGCTGACGGCCGTACTGGATGTCGGTCAGTTCCTTGCGCAGCGACATGGTCACCTCGCCGGCCGGCGCATTGATATCGCCTACCGAGAAGCCTTCGCCCTTGAGCTGACCGATCGGGGTGATCACCGCAGCAGTACCGCAGGCAAACACCTCGGTGATCTCGCCCGAGCTCACGCCCTGCTTCCACTCGTCGATGGTGACCTGGCGCTCTTCCACGTTCATGCCGCGGTCGCGGGCCAGCTGCAGCAGCGATTCGCGGGTGATGCCTTCCAGGATGCTGCCCGACAGCGCCGGGGTGACCAGCTTGTTTTCCTTGCCGTAGACCAGGAACACATTCATGCCGCCCAGTTCTTCCAGGTACTTGCCCTCGACCGGGTCGAGGAACAGCACCTGCGAGCAGCCCTGTGCCTGCGCCTGCTGCTGCGGCAGCAGCGAAGCCGCGTAGTTGCCACCACACTTGGCCGCGCCGGTGCCACCCTTGGCAGCACGCGCGTAGTCGGTGGACAACCAGATCGCCACCGGCGCCACGCCCTTGGCGAAGTACGGGCCGGCCGGGCTGGCGATCACGTAATAGGTCGCCTTGTGCGCACCGCGCACGCCGAGGAAGGCTTCATCGCCGATCATGAACGGGCGGAAGTACAGGCTGGCTTCGTCGGCATCGGACACCCAGTCCTTGTCCAGCGCCACCAGCTGCTTGAGCGACTCGACGAAGATCTCCGCCGGCAGTTCCGGCAGCACCAGCCGACGCGCCGAGCGCTGCAGACGCGCGGCATTGGCCTGCGGACGGAAGGTCCACACCGAACCGTCGGCGTGACGGTAGGCCTTGATGCCTTCGAAGATTTCCTGGCCGTAATGCAGCACGGCAGCGGCCGGGTCCAGCGAAATCGGGCCATACGGCGTTACCGCCGCATTGTGCCAGCCGCTGTCCTTGTCCCAGCGTACGGCCACCATGTGGTCGGTGAAGTGCAGACCAAAGCCCGGCTTTTCCAGGATTTTGGCGCGCTCCTCGGCGCTACGCGGATGGTCCGAACGGGTGACATCGAAGCTCAACGAAGACTGGGACACCGGATAATTCCTTCCAGATTGCGGGATGGGACAGCCCCGCCACCACAGCGGCAGCGGGGGTGCAGCACAAACCGTCACCGGCAGCCGCCGGCGCGGCCTTACAGCATGCCAGTTTCCAGGCGCGCCGCCTCGGACATCATGTGACGCCCCCACGGCGGGTCGAACACCAGGTCGACGTCGGCCTGGGCTACGGTCGGGATCATCTCCAGCTTGCTGCGCACGTCATCGACCAGGATCTCGCCCATGCCGCAGCCGGGCGCGGTCAAGGTCATCTTGACGTCCACCTCGCGCTGGCCGTCGTCCAGGTGCTTGATATCCACTTCGTAGATAAGCCCAAGATCGACGATGTTGAACGGGATTTCCGGGTCGAAGCAGGTGCGCAGCTGTTGCCACACCAGCTTCTCGACATCCTCGTCGCCAGCGTCATCGGGCAGTTCCAGCCCCGGCGGCGGCTCCTTGCCGATGGCGTCGCCGTCCTTGCCGGCGATACGGAAGAGGTTGCCTTCGACAAACACCGTATAGCTGCCACCCAGTGCCTGGGTGATATAGCCATAACTGCCGGCCGGCAAGGTCACGCTATCGCCCTGCGGCACCATCACGGCCGGGCAATCGCGCTCAAAATGGACAGGTTCACTGCTACGGGAATACATGTAGATGGATATGGGGACGCGGTGGCTACCCGCAATGGCCCCATTTTATCCGACTGGGCGTACTCGCCGCTGAAACGCTATGCTGCGGAATCTGTTCGGGAATGCCCATGTCGCCTGTTTCCACCTCGGCCAGCCCTACCCGCCACTGGCTCTGGCCCACGTTGTTGCTGCTCGGAAGCATCACCCTCACCATCGCCTGGCTGCTGGTCGCCTTGAGCACCGGCACCCAGGCCGGCTGGATGGCGGTCCTGGCTGCGCTGGAAGCGGCGTGGATGCTGCGCCTGGGCACATTCAGGCCGGGCCCGGTGCGGGCTACGCTCACCATGCTTACAACCGTGCTGATCGCCTTGGCGGCCAACTGGCTCATTGCCGCGGCCTATGTCGGCGGCCCGATGGGCCTGACCCCGTGGGAATCGGCACTGCGCATGGGCCTGCACTTCGCCTGGACCCTGCTGTCGCTGGCCAATGGCCTGGGCGAGCTGATCTGGCTGAGCATCGCGCTGCTGGTTGCCTGGCGAGTTGGCCGCTGAATCTTGGATGGTGACGCCATTGGCGTGCGTGTTCGGCGAAAGATGAAACAAAAAGTTAGTTTTTGCACATCGCCTAGGATCTGATTCGCACATTAGGAACGGTTAAAAATTCGTAATTTCATGACTCCCTCGCACCACTTCGCGGAGAGTCATACGTGAGTATCCAGCCACTTTGCCACGCTGTTCGTCTCGCACTGCTACCGATTTCGACTGCCACTCTTGTCCTGGGAGCCGCTGGTAGCGCCTTGGCGCAGGATGCCGCCCCCAAGGAGGAAGCCACCAATCTGGATCGTATCCAGGTAACCGGCTCGCGCATCAAGCGCGCTGACCTGGAAACCTCCAGCCCGGTTTTCACCATCGACCGCCAGAACATTGAAAGCTCCGGCGCCGCCACCGTCGGCGAGTTCCTGCAGCGCACCCCGGCTATCGCTGGCGCGGCAACCAACCCACAGGTCAACAATGGCGGCGGCGCGGGCGCAGCCACGGTGGATCTGCGCGGCCTGGGTGTGAACCGCTCGTTGGTGCTGGTGGATGGCAAGCGCTGGATCGGTACCATCTCCAACGCCAATGGCGCGGTGGACGTGAACTCCATCCCGATGGCGTTGATCGAACGCGTGGAAGTGCTGAAGGACGGTGCCTCCGCCATCTATGGCTCCGATGCAATCGGCGGCGTGGTCAACTTCATCCTGCGCAAGGATTTCGAAGGCCTGGAAGCCAGCGCCTTCTACGGCATTTCCTCGCGCGGTGATGCCGACACACAGCGGTTTGACGCCACCTTCGGCCTGCATGGCGAAAAGGGACGCCTGATGCTGGGCGCCAGCTATGACAAGGAAGACCAGGTCAGCGCCGCCGACCGCACTTATTCCAGCCAGCCCTATCAGCTGTATGCCGGCGAAAAGGGCATCGGCGGCACCAGCCGCATTCTGACTGGCCGCTACGTGGTACCGCGTGCTTCGGCAACAGGTGTGGATCTGAGCGACCCCAACTGCGGCAGCGGCGCAAATGTCACGCTCACCCGCATTGCCGGCCGTCCGGGCTCCTCGAAGTCCGACTTCCGTTGCTTCAATCCGAACACGGACGTCTACAACTTCCAGGCCGATGGCAACCTGAATCTGACCCCGCAGGAACGTACCTCGTTGTTCATGAGCGGCACCTACCAGCTCACCGACAACATCGAAGGCTTCCTGCTTGGTTCGTGGCTGCGTACCGAATCTTCATTCTTCATCGCGCCACTGCCGTTCGATGGCCGCGCAGCGGTGGACAACGTACCGATCAGCAAAGACAGCCTCTACAACCCCTTTGGCGTGGATATCACCGACGCCCGCCTGCGCCTGCGTGACTTCATCCCCACCCGTACCACCCGTTTCGAGACCGAGACCTATCAGATCACCGCCGGCCTACGCGGTGCATTCGGTGACAGCAGCTGGTCATGGGATGCCTCCTATGGCTACGGTCGCACTCCGCAGACATCGGCAGTGCGAGGCTATCTGTACAGCCCGGGCCTGACCGACTCCCTGGGCCCATCCATGATCGACCCGGTCACCGGCAACCCGATCTGTGTGCGTACGCCAGGCAACGCCGCAACGGCCATCGCCGGCTGTCTGCCGGTCAACTTCATGGGCCCCGCACCAGATCCCAGCACTGCGGCGGGCAAAGCACAGCTCGCTGCGCTTGAACTCATCAACCCGACCATTCATAGCAGCAACGAGAACGACCTCAAGGTCTTCAATGCCAACGTCACCGGCGATCTCTTCCAGGTACCGGCCGGCACTGTTTCGTTGGCAGTAGGCGTGGAACGCCGTGTGGAATCAGCCAGCTCCAGCAGTGACTTCCTGACCATCATCCCGCCCGGGGAAACGGTCTGCAAGATCACCCAGGAAGCCTGTACGTTCGGCGATATCTCGGGCAAGTTCGACGTCAATGAAATCTACGCCGAGGCGCTGATTCCGGTGCTGTCCGACATGCCGTTCGCCGAGAAGCTGAACTTCTCTTTGGGCACGCGCTATTCGGACTACTCCAACTTTGGCGGCACCACCAACTCCAAGATTGGCATGGAGTGGAAGCCGTTCTCCGACCTGCTGGTCCGTGGCACCTACGCTGATGTCTTCCGTGCACCCACCATCGGCGACCTCTACTCACCCACCGTACCGAGCGCCAGCACCTATACCGATCCGTGCAACGGCTACAGGGGTGGCAATCCCACCGCCTGCGCAGGCGTACCAACCGACGGCTCCTTCCGCCAGAGCAACAACCAGGTAACCTCGTTCCAGGTGGCCAACGCCAACCTGGTTCCCGAAGAAGGCAAAGTGCTCACCTATGGCTTTGTCTACAGCCCGAGCTGGCTGGAAGGCTTCAGCGTCACCGCCGATTACTGGCGTGTGAAGCTCGACAAGTTCATCACCAGCCTGCCCGAGAACGTGCTGCTCAACCAGTGCTTCAACTTCGGTCGCTTCTGCGACACCTTCGTCCGCGACAGCGCTGGCGATGTGGCCCAGATGACCAATATCACCGGCAACTTCGGCACACTGAAGACCTCCGGCATGGACATCGGCTTCCGCTACGTGTTCCCCGAAGGCGCGTGGGGCAAATTCAGCTGGAACCTGGATACCACCTATCTGGCCCAGTACGACGTGCAGTTGCTGTCGGGCGACCCCAGCAGCAATGTCGGCGCCTTCCCGGGCATTCCACAGAGCACGGGGCTGGCTGGCACCTTCGTCGACAACGCCTCTTCCGGCTTCGGCAACATGGCCCGCTGGCGCGCGCTCAACGACCTCACCTGGTCACGCGGCAACCTCAGCGCCAGCTTGACCACCCGCTACGTGCACCACGTGTATGAAGCTCCTGATGTGGCCGATGTCACCGAGCCAGGCTATGTCGCCAAGCGTCGCGTGCCTTCCTTCACCCAGACCGACCTGCAGATCGGCTACCGCTTCGAGGACCTGAAGAACAGCTCGATCCAGATCGGCGTGCGCAATCTTACTGACCGCCAGCCGCCGTTGATCTATTCTGGCTTCAACGCCTCGACGGATATGCGGACCTACGATGCAATCGGCCGTTACTACTGGATGCGCTGGACTGCCCGTTTCTGAGTCTGAATCAGCCACACCTGCATCCGCTGCGGCAGCTGCCGCAGCGGATGTTCATGGTGGCAACCTGCTTCACTACATCCGCACCTATGACCACAGCCTGCCTGTGGACATGTGCGCCAAACTGATTGAATCGTTCAATTCGCTTTCCCGCTTCCAGCAGCGAAACGGCCGCGGCGTACGCGCGGGGCTCGATGACAGTGCCTGGACGGAGCTGGACGTGAGCCGTCTCTCCGATGCGGGGTTTCTCGGGTTTTTCCGGCAGCTGATCAGCAGCGCATTGCAACGCTACAACGCCGATGTCAGCTTGCCAATTGCAGTTCCTGACAGCCCCTTGCTCAGCCCGCTCATCCTCAAGCGCTACCGCGCCGGCGACGAAGAGAAATTCCAGACCCACTTCGATTCGATCAACGAGGTCTGCGACCGCTACCTGGTATTTCTGTGGTACCTCAATGACGTCGAATCTGGCGGCGAAACATGGTTTCCCGGCTTGCAGACCGGCGTGGCTCCGCGGACAGGAAGACTGCTCATGTTTCCACCCTATTGGATGTACGCACATCAGGGCAAGGCATCACCTGTGCAGGACAAGTACATTCTCTCTACTTACCTGAGGTTCCCGCAACGTCAGTCCAGCGTATAGCCATAGCGCCGCACCCAAGGCTCAAGGATCGCCAACGTCCCCTTGCTGAAGTAGCCCCGATAGTTGCGCCATCTACCCACGGCGCCAGCGTTGAGCGGCTGCACCACCTGCGAGTAGCTGGGTGTATTGATGCGCCGGCTACGTGAGCTCGCATGATCGTCGAAGGAAAGCTGCCTGTCCTGCATGGGTAGCGACAGGAAAGCCATCAGCTCCGACAGCTTGCCCGGAAGATCACCGACCATGTCCTCGTAGCGCAGCACGTGCACACGGGCGGGCACAAGCAGGCGTTGTTCGTCCCACCAACTCATCACCCGCGCATAGGTCGTTGCAGTGGCTTCCAGTGAAGAGAACGCCAAGGCACCACCATTGATACCAAATGCCTGCATGTAGCAGCTGAGCACGCAATCACAAGGATGCCGCAATAGCAGCAACCAATCCGCAGCCGGAAACAAGCGCGCAACGTAAGGCAAGCGGGTCATCGTCAGCGGATACTTGTCCACCAGTCGCCCTCGTGGTGTGAGATAGCGCCTCACCTCGTCCCAGTAACGTCGTTGCGCCGCGCCAATGTCATCGGGCACGAGTGCATCCAATGCCGTACCAAGATCGTCGCTGCACCAGCCGGGCGAATTTCGCAGCTGCTCTATCATCACCTCCAATGCTGGCCGCTCATCCAGAACATCCAGATCAGAGTGCGCGTCCAGTATCCGCTCCAGCAACGTGGTTCCGGAACGCGGGAAGCCGACCAGCAGCACGGGATCCTCGGGCAGCGCAGGATCTGCAACAGCCTGCCGCCATGCAGCAGGTGCAGGCCGCTGCAGCCGCTGCTGCAACCAATCCATAACCGGCGGAACCTGGCCCGCGGGCATACGCTGGAGGAAAGCGCTACCAGCCGCTTCATGGGCCGATGCCAGCGCCAGCATTGCCTGTTCGGCCTGCCCAAGCTGGTCATGATTGCGAGCCAGCTCGAACTGCAGCTGGGCTTCCATCGCAGGTGCGAGCTGACGCTGCAGCCCTGTCATCAACCGCCCAATGGCAAGGTGCTGCTGTTGCTGTCGACGCAAGACGCGCGCGCAGGCCAGCTCGAACATTCCTGAATGACCAGCCCCATCTTCGAGGACAACATCCTCCAACATCCCAGCAGCCTCCCCCACGCGATTCAATCGCTCCAGCAAAAGCGCGTACTGAATCCGCGACTCTGCCGAATCGGGTGCTTCCGCAAGCACTTGTCGGTAGAGCTCCAACGCAACGTCGTCGCTGCCCGCCTGCGCCTGCAGCCATGCCAAGACCTGGCGTTCGCTCAATTTCAACGAAGCTGCGCTCAAAGGCTGCAGACACTGCGCAAGCTCTCCGAACCGCTCCATTTCCGCAAGGCTCTGCGCATAAGCCAGGCGCACGTCAACCGCGTCCGGCTCCCTGGCCAGGGCCGCATTCAACAGGCTACTGGCTTCTGCAAACCGCGCCTGCCCCAACAACGACAATCCGTAACCCAACAACCAAGCCACGTCATCAGCACCCAACCCACGGGCGCGTTCGAACGCGGCGCCGGCAGCCAACGGATCCGCATCTTCAAGGCAGACATTGCCCAGATTCATCCATGCACTCGTTGAACCTGGTTGCAGCTCGGCTGCCTTCATGAACCAGCCGCGCGCCTGTTCCACCTGTCCCTGCGCCGCCAAGGCCATTGCCAGCACTTCCATGCCCGGTGCGAAGTCTGTCGTCTGATCCAGCAAGCGGCGCATCGCGGCTTCCGCCGCGGCCTGTCTACCCTGCTGAAGGTCCTGCAATGCCCTTTCCAGCTCAACCTGCATCACATCCCCCGATGGTTACGACTGAATCCATCCAGATTTCCGCGAAATCTCAATTTTTGACAATCCAAGCGCAAACGCGCGCATGTAATTCGCTGCGCTCCCGCAAGCAGCATAGGTGCTGTTCGGGGGCTTGGTAAGTCACTCTCTCTGCACAGGTCAGACCCTACTCAGCCCATGGTCAACGGGCACGATGGTCAGCCCCGAATCTACCCGGCCACTGCCGGGTTTTTTTTGCTCTTCACCACACTCCGTGCGAAGCGTCCGGAGCGCAATTCTGAAATTTCAATTCCCGTTGCCAGATGCCAATGGTCGTGCGATGTTCTCATCGCGTCCAGAGTTGCAGTTGTTCAACAGCAACGCTCGAATTCCCGCTCATTTCGATCGACAAGGCAATGAAGACGAAGTGAGAATTCAACATCACTCACTACATGGCACCCACACCCTGGATCTGTCCAGTCAGGCAGCCGGGAGCGTACACGCCACTATCGGCCATGGACGTGGCGCCCGCTTGCTGATTCCGGCTGGCTGGGTAAGCGTCACCCTGGTGCTGACGGGGCTTCTGGAAATCGTCAGCGCTGATGCCTCGTGGCAACTCGGTGCCCATCACCTGCAATTATGGCTGGAAAGCGACATGCGACTTTCCAGTCGCAGCTATGCGTGGTGGCTGTGTCTCGCTGCACCCGCCGCGTTGTGGGAGCGGCCACCGAGCGCCCCCGTAGCCAGCGACCATCTCATCCCACGTGAAATACGTTGCGACCGCGAACTCGCACGCGCCGTATTGCACATGGCACGACGCCGCAACTTCCGCAACGGCCGCGACCCCACTGCCGTGGTGGATGGCATGTCAGTGCTACGAGACATATTGATAGAGCGGCAGCAATCACTGCACAACCAGCTCAATAGATGCAGTGGCCGCACCGCCTTGCGTCGTCATCAAACCATGCTTCGGCTATTGCGCGTACAGCACCTGATCCGATGCAACATGGACGCGCGATTGGATCTGAATAGATTGGCAGCCATTGCCAACTACTCACCACCTCATCTCATCCGCATCTATCGCGAAGTATTTGATGAGACACCATTTGAGTATTCCAGCCGCCTGCGACTACAGCGCGCATGGGACCTGGTATGCACCACCGACCTGTCCATTTGTGAAATAGCCGACGCGCTTGGCTTCGAGACCGAGAGCGCATTCTGTCGCTCCTTCAAGCAAGCCTTCTCCTGCACTGCAAGCCAAGCTCGGCGCCAGGGCACTTCCGCCCTGCCATCGCTCGGCGCACCCGGCCCCTCACTCGACAACACCAGGCTGATCGAAGTTGTCGGCGAACTGGACAACTGTTAACAGCTCGCACAGTTCCAGATGTTTCGATGTTTTTTCCCGGGCTTGCATGAGTTGAGAAAGGTTGCACTCGAACCAGCCACGTTCCTGTCCGAGTTGGTACGTCTTGCTGGTTCAACTTGTCGCGATCGAATGCTGCGCTGATCTCCACGATGCAGTTCCAGCGACATCGCCGCCACCCGGAATGAACGCTCCCGCACGTTTTGAATCTACCCGGCTGCCCCCCAAGGAGCGGAAAAACGCTGCGTCCGTTTCCGAAAAGTCCGCTGCCTGCCCGCCCCCGCCTTCTTTCCTCAAGCTCCCACAACGGCGTGGATATCCAGCACCGAACACTTTCACACCCCCAATTCAGCAAGCCTTGAGCACACCTGGGCCTACCTCCTGCTTGTACAGGTGAGGTACTCGGCCATCCCTTGCGTCTGAAATGAGCAGAGCACCACAAAAGCTCAAACGGCAGCCGGAGCAGATCCCGCCAAAAACGCAGATGTCGTCAAACACGACCCTGCGTCCGCCGTCCGTCACGCAGACACCCAGGGGAATCCGCAATGAGCATCAGACATCATCTGGTTCACGCCTCACAGTCACTCGACCTGTCAACGCAACGTCCAGACTGCATCCACGCCATAAGCGGCCGTGGCAAAGGTGGGCGACTGACGGTACCTGCGGGCTGGATCAGCGCCACATTGGTACTGCATGGCGCGCTGGAGCTGAGCAATGGCGATCTGCCATGGCAGCTGAGCGCTCGCCACCTGCAGCTGTGGGTGGACGGAAGCCTGCGCCACATCAGCCGTGAGCACGGCTGGTGGCTTTGCATTGCCGCCCCGGCCGCACTCTGGCAAAAGCCGCCAAAGTCCACAGCGTCCATCATCAACTGCCTGATCCCACGCGAACTTCCCTGCGACAGCGGCCTCGCACGGGCCATGGTGCACCTGTGCCGCACGCGCTGGTTCAAGCACACCACATCTGGCAACGACGCAGCTTACAAACTTGGATTGCTGCGCGACGCACTGGTCGAGCGCCAACAGCCCATGCAGAACCAGCTTGAACGCTGCAGTGGCCGCACCGTGCTGCGCCGCCACCAGACGCTGCTGCGGCTGTTGCGTGTGCAGCACCTGATCCGCTGCACCATCGAAACCCGCCTGGACCTGATCAGCCTTGCAGCAGTGGCCAACTACTCGCCAACACACCTGATCCGCATCTATCGCGAGGTCTTTGGTGAAACCCCGAGCGAATATGCCACGCGCCTGCGCAATCGGCGCGCATTGGACCTGGTCTGCAACACCAATCTGTCAGTCTGTGAAATCGCGGAGTCATTGGGATTTGAAAGCGAAAGCGCATTCTGCCGCGCGTTCAAACATGCCTTCGGCTGCACCACCACCGCTGCGCGCCGCGGCCAGCAGGTGCAGGACAGTGTATTGGCGGCACCCGAACTGATGCCGCAGATCAGTGTTGTTTGCGCACCACCGGTACTGGAATGGGCGGCGGCCTCCTGACCACCACTCATCAGCTTCAGTGCCCGCCGTCCAGCGCCTTTAGTTCACTGACCAGGGCGCTGGCCGCCTCGGCACCATCGCCGTACAACATGCGGGTGTTGTCCGCGTAGAACAATGCATTTTCGATACCGGCAAAACCGGTGCCCTTGCCGCGCTTGATGACGATGGTGTTCTTTGAGTTGACCACGTCCAGGATCGGCATGCCGTAGATCGGGCTGGTCGGGTCGGTCTT
This sequence comes from Stenotrophomonas sp. STEN021, assembly GCF_056760175.1. Lineage (NCBI taxonomy): Bacteria > Pseudomonadati > Pseudomonadota > Gammaproteobacteria > Lysobacterales > Lysobacteraceae > Stenotrophomonas > Stenotrophomonas sp. STEN021. Next base: position 14,893 of record NZ_JBRREH010000072.1, read on the forward strand.
GGCGACCGGATTGACCACGTCGTTGGCGCCGATGACCAGCGACACATCGGTGTTGGCGAATTCCGGATTGATGTCGTCCATGTCGGCGATCAGGTCGTAGGGCACGCCAGCTTCGGCGAGCAGCACGTTCATATGCCCTGGCATGCGTCCGGCCACCGGGTGGATGGCAAACTTCACCTTGACCCCACGTTCGATCAGACGCTGCGCCAGCTCCCAGATCTTGTGCTGCGCCTGCGCTACCGCCATGCCGTAGCCGGGCACGATCACCACGCGCTCGGCGAAGGCCATCATCGCTGCAACATCGGCGGCCTCGATCGGCTTCTGCGTGCCACTGATTTCCGCACCCTGGCCGCCACCACCGAAGTTGGAGAACAGCACACCACTGATCGGCCGGTTCATCGCCTTGGCCATCAAGCGGGTCAGCAGGATGCCGGCCGCACCAACCATCATGCCGGCGATGATCAAGGCTTCATTGCCGAGCACATAACCTTCGAACGCGACCGCCAGACCAGTAAAGGCGTTGTACAGCGAGATCACCACCGGCATGTCGGCGCCGCCAATCGGCAGCGTCATCAGCACACCCAGCGCCAAAGCCACCACGAAGAAACTGATGATCGCGACCGGCTGCAGGCTCAGCGCAGCCCACACACCCAGCACCACCATCGCCAGCGCGACCAGCAGGTTGAAGACCTGCTGCCCGGGGAAGGTAACGCGCTTGTCCAAACGTCCATCGAGTTTGGCCCAGGCAATGATCGAACCGGACAGCGATACCGCACCAATCGCCGAACCGACCACCGCCAACGCCAGTACCGTGTGCGACGGCAGCCTTGCCGCAAGATCGGCGATGGCCTGTGCACTCCAATGGCTGGTGTCGCGGCTGGCCAAGTCGGAGAAACGCAGCAGTTCCACTGCACCAATCGCCGCCGCCGAACCACCACCCATGCCGTTGTACAACGCCACCATCTGCGGCATGTCGGTGATGGCAACCTTCTTGGCCGATACCCAGGCCAGTCCGGTGCCCAGCACCAGGGCCACCGCGATCAGCGCGATGTTGTGCAGCCCCGGCAGGAAGAACGTGGCTGCGGTGGCGATGAGCATGCCTGCGCCGGCCCATTGGATGCCGCTGCGTGCGGTCTTGGGCGAGGCCATGCGCTGCAGGCCAAGCAGGAACAGCGTGGCAGCGACCAGGTAACTCGTATTGACCAGGATCGATATGCTCATGCACCGGCCTCCAGAGCCGTGTGGGTGGGGCGAGGAGACTGCTTGTCCAGGCGATGGTGTTCGCGCATTTCAATGGCTGTTTTCAGCAAGCCGATCATGCCCAGGCCGAACGCCACCAAGCCGAGCGCCAGCTGCGACAACGCCGTGGTTGGCGCCAGCGCGGCGCCCAGCAGACCCAGCACGATCGGCAACAGTGCCTGTGCACTGATCAGCCCCAGCAACAGGCCGCCCTTGCGCGGGTCTTCCCAGACTCGCTTCGACATCTTGTTCTGGGTCGTTGCCGGGTCCTGCAGCGAGGACATGCCCACGCCAACGCCTGCATACAACAGCGCACTGTTATAGGCGTCGAGCGCACCGTGCATGCCATTGAACAGCGGCCGCGCCGCATAGGCGAAGGCCACCAGCAAAGTTGGATACTGCAGGTAACTGAGCCACTGGAAGGCCTGCCGTGCGCTGATCGAGGATCTGTCGGCTTTACCGGCGGATGAACTCACTTGTTCTTCCCTTCCGGCTTCTTCGAGCTCTTGAACATGTCCAGCATGCGCTCGGTCACCACGTAGCCGCCGGCCGCATTGCCTGCCCCCAACGCGACGGCGATGAAGCCGATGACCTTCTCCAGCGTGGTATCGGCATGACCGAGCACCACCATCGCACCGATCAGCACGATGCCGTGGATGAAGTTGGAACCGGACATCAACGGTGTGTGCAGGATCACCGGCACCCGCGAGATGATCACGTGGCCGGCAATCGCTGCCAGCATGAAGATGTACAACGCTACGAACCCGTCGCTCATTGCTTGGTCTCTCCGAGGCTGGAAGCGCCTGTCGGGCATCATAACCATGAGGCCGAAGCCGGCGCGACCGTTGCGTTGTCAACCGATTGGGCGGCTGTGCGTTATTACTCCCAGACACGACCACGAACGGGACGCTACCCTGTGCTGGTGACCAGCCCACCCTTGATGCCGCCTGCTGCTGTACCTGCCTCGCTGGACGCCTTTCTGGCCGGCATAGGCCCGCGCGCATTCCGCTTCGCCGAGGCTGGCCTGCGCCAGCGCGACGACGCGCTGGACGCCGTACAGGACACCATGGAGCGCATGCTGGGCTACCGTGAGCGGCCAGCAGAGGAATGGACAGCCTTGTTCTGGAGCATCCTGCGCCGCCGCATCATCGATCTGCAGCGGCGCCGCAGCGTCCGGCTGAAGTTCTGGGTCGCGCAGGAAGACCACGACCAGGACAGCGCCATCGACTGGGCCGATGAAGCCCCAGGCCCGGCGCAGAAGCATGAGCAGCAACGCAGCTATGCCCAGCTGGTACAGGCATTGCGGCAGCTGCCGGCCCGCCAGCGCGAGGCCTTCAGCCTGCGGGTACTGCAGGAACTGGACGTGGCCACCACCGCCAAGGCCATGGGCTGCTCGGAAGGCTCGGTAAAAACCCACCTGTCGCGTGCCCGCGACGCTTTGCAGAAACAACTGGAGGCCACGCGGTGAACCGCCTGCCCACACAACCCGAAGCATTCGACCATCAGGCCCGCCAGCTGCAGCAGCAGGCCGATGCCGCGCTGTCGCCGGCCACCCTGGCGCGGCTGCGGCAGGCCCGTCAGCAGGCCAGCATGGCGAGCACGCCATCGGTATGGCGCCGTCATCGCTGGTGGCTGGCTACCGCCTGCTCGGCGCTGCTGGCCGCGCCGGTGGCGATGCAGTTCAATCACAGCGCGCAGCCGCCTGCGCCCCCCTTGGTTGCCAGTCAGAGCGCAGACGCTGGCGACGACAACTTGCTGTTCGACGAAAGCCCGGAGCTGTACCTATGGCTGGGCTCCGACAATCTGGCGATGGAATGATGATGATGAAGAATGTACTGCCCTACCTGCTGCTGCCGCTGTTGCTGCTGTGTGCCAGCGCCCCGGCAGCCACCCAGCCGCAGTTGCCCGAATGGGATCAACTGACTCCGGCCCAGCGCGAAACACTGATCGCACCGATGCGCGACCGCTGGAACGCCTCCCCAGAGCGCCGCCAGCGCAGCTATGAGCACGCCCGCAGCTGGCAGCAGATGACCCCGGAACAACGCGAGCAGGCCCGGCGCGGCATGCACCGCTTCGAGAACATGTCGCCGGACCAGCGCCGCGACGCACAGGCCCTGTTCGACAAGATGCGCAGCATGGACAAGGACCAGCGCCAGCAGCTGCGCGAGCAATGGAACAAGATGAGCCCGGAACAGCGCAGGCAATGGGTACAGGCCAACCCGCCAGCAGCCCGCCCCCCGCGCTGACCCCTCCGGTAGTGCCGAGCCATGCTCGGCAGAAGCTTTCCCAGCGAAAAGCTAGCTTCACCCCAACCCCTTTCCCGCATCCAGGAGAGGGGCTAAAGCCGGGCCCTGTAGCCGAGCCATGCTCGGCAGGGGCTGTCCAAGCAATACCAGCGCCCTTGCGGGAGCGGCGTAAGCCGCGAAGCTGACGTCAATGAAATCACGGACAAGCCCGCATCCGGATGGATGACCGGCATCGCGGCTTACGCCGCTCCCACAAGGCCTATCGGCGAGGCCCCAGCCGAGCATGGCTGGGCTCTACCCATCCGCGCCGCTCAGACCGGTGGAATCTCGCCGCCAGCCGGCCGCTGCGGCCACACCGTCTTGGCCAGCAGCTCATCGTTCCAGTCGAACGACAGCTGGCCGTCCTTCAGGAACAAGGCCACGAAGTTGTAGACGTTGCGCGCGAACATCTCACTCGCGTGCACCGCGCCCATGCTGGCCAGGTTCAGCGGGCCGGCGACGGTCACGCCGCCAACCTCGATGGTCTGGCCCGGCTGGGTGGCTTCACAGTTGCCGCCGGTCTCGGCAGCCAGATCGACGATCACGCTGCCCGGGCGCATGCCCGCCACCATCGCCGCGGTGACGATCTTCGGTGCAGGTCGCCCCGGCACCGCCGCGGTGCAGACCACCACATCCACGCTTTTCAGATGTTCGGCCAGACGACGTTGCTGCTCGGCACGCTCATCGTCGGTCAGCTGCCGGGCATAACCGCCCTCACCTGCCGCGCTGACCCCAAGGTCCAGAAACTTGCCACCCAATGACTCGATCTGCTCACGGGTTTCGGGACGCACATCGAAGCCTTCAACCGCTGCACCCAGCCGCTTGGCGGTGGCAACCGCCTGCAGACCCGCTACACCGGCACCCACGATCAACACCTTGGACGGGCGGATGGTGCCGGCAGCGGTGGTCAGCATCGGAAAGAAGCGCGGTGCCAACTGCGCGGCAATCAAGGTCGCCTTGTAACCGGCCATGCCGGCCTGCGAACTGAGCACATCCATCGCCTGCGCACGGGTGGTGCGCGGCAATCGCTCCAACGGAAAGGTCTGCAGCTGGCGCGCCTGCAGTGCTGCAGCGCGCGCGGCATCGGCTTCAGGCTGCACGCCACCCACCAACACCGCACCCACCTTCAGGCGGGCAATGGTGGACAGGGACGGTGCCTGCACGCACAACACAAGATCAGCAACCTCCAGCGCGTCACTCAACTGTGCACCGGCATCCACATAGGCCTGATCGGGGAAGCCCGCGGCCGTACCCGCACCGGACTGCAGGTGTACCTGCGCGCCGGCTGAAACAAGCTTTTTCACCGTTTCCGGCGTGGCGGCAACGCGGCGCTCGCCTTCAGCGGTTTCCTTCAATACCAAGACATCTACGGCCATTCCAGTCCTCGATGCGCAGCGGATCAACCGCCGGATCGTAGCAAAGCCGGTGCCCTGTGCGGCAGGCCCTGGCCTGCCGATTTGCGATCAGTGCGCTGCACCCTGCGGCTCAAGGCGGTCGATCACACCTTGCATGGCGCTGTCGAAGGCGCCGTCATCCACATGCGGACGCAGCCGTTCCAGCCGCACCATCACCGCCAGCTCTTCCGGCGAAGCCACGCAGAAACGGATGCCGCGACGGTTGACGAACAGCAGCCGCGAGGAAATCGGGCTCACCCAGGACAACTTGCCAGCCTGCATCTTGCCGTCCTTGTCGATGAAGTCCAGCCAGGTGCCGATTTCCATCCTGCGGAAACGCTCGGCATCGGTGTCGTCGAAATCTTCGGCCTTGGTCGCACTGCCAAACTCGATGGCTGGCGTCTCCGGCGCTGGCGGCGTCGGCAGGGCAACCTGCGGCAGTTCCGGCAGCGCACGTTCCAGTTCCGGGCGCAGCTCGGCGATGGACTGCAAGGTGTCGTGCAGCGCGTCGATCGCGGTGGTACCACCATCGCCATGCAGGCCGACACTGGCAAACACCTTGCGCAGGCCCGGCTGGCTGGACTGCAGCCACGGCTTGCCAACGATACGACGGCGCGCCTCGGCGACTTCTTCCAGCACGTCGTCGGCCAGCTTCAAGGCCTCGGCCACACCCTCGCCTTCGTCACCTTCACGCAGCAGGGTGAGGGTGAGATGGTGGTTCCAGGGCTGGCGCAAAAAATCGGCAATGGCCTTGGGCAGGGTCGCGTCGGCAATCCGCTTGTCCAGCTCGGCAGTAGCACGGTTGCGCGCGACTTCCAGCTTTTCCTGGCCGCGCTGGGTTTCGGCAGCGCGGCGCTCGGTGATTTCAATCCGGCGCCGATGCTGGGCCAGGAAGTCGCGGAATTCTTCTTCCAGGGTCAGGAAGATCGCCAGGTTCTCGTTGAACTCGGCGGTCAGCCTTTCAATGATTTCCTCGACCTTGCCCATCAGCGCGCGCTCGGCCTGGCTTTCGCCGGCATTCCCCTCGCAGGCCTCGGCCAGCGAATTGAGCAGCTTGCGCGCCGGGTGGGTCTTCTGCACGAACATGCGTCGGTCGAGCATCGCAACCTTGACGAAGGGCACCACCAGCCGGCCAATCAGCTCACGCGAGCGGCCTTCCAGATCACGCTCATCCAGCATCACATCAAACAGCATGCCGACCAGGTCGATCGCATCCTCGTCCTGCGGGTCCAGATGCGTCTGTTGCGGGTCCACACCCAGCCGCGTCGCCCCGGACAGAACTTCACTCTTGAGCCGCTGCGCCAGCGATTCGCCATCCTCGCCCACCGCCGCGCGCAGGGTTGCGCTGGGCGTGGCCTGCAGCAGCGACAGCACCGACATCATCTCGCGCTGGTTCAGCGAGCGCTGATGGCCAGCGCCAGCCTGCCCAGCTTCTGCTGAAGATGCTGACGCACCTTCGCGGGTCTGCCGGCTCTGCGCCAGCAGCTCGTGCAGTGCTTCCAGCACCATGTTCTGTGGATTGCCGAAGGCCTGCTCGGCCTCGAAGCCCGCCGCGGCCTGTGCGGCGGCCTGGCCAGCCATGCTGCCACGGCGCTGGGTCCAGCGTTCGGAGAAGCGCCGCGCCCACATCGGCGCATGGCCCGGATCAAATCCGTCGTCTTCCTCTCCCTGCACGGCCTGCGCCAGCTGCTCGGCCAATGGCCGTTGTGCGCCGGTTCGGCGCGGCGTGGCGATCTCCGGTGCAGCACCGGCCTGCGCCAGGCGCTCATCCACCGCTTCGTACAACTTGCCTACACCGGCCGCAAACTCGCGCTCGCACAGCTTGAACAGCACCAGCCGCACTTCAGCGGCGAGGTCGCAGGTGTAGAACGCCTCATGCACGGCAACGCCGATATGCTCGGGGCCGATCGGGTTGGTGTCAGCATCCAGCGCCGCCACCCCGGCCACCCAGGCCAGGCGATGATCGATGCGCAGCAATACCTGCTTCCAGTCGCGCAGCAGCACGGTGGCAAAATTGCGCACGGCCAGACGTGACTCAAGAATATGTTCGGGTACCAGGCTCAGACCGCCATCACTCTGCCCGGCCAGCACGGCCTCTGCCGACTGCGGGGTGCCTGCGTCCAGCGCAGCCCAGGCCTGTTGCAGGTGCGCATCGAAGCGGCGGGAGATTTCATCGCGGCGGCGGCGCAGCTCGCGCATGCCATCCAGGAACGCCAACTGGGACGGGCCAGCCGTCTCGGCGCGGTCGAACAAAGCATCATCAAACCCCGCCAGCACCTTGGCAAACGCCTGCGACAACACAGGCAAGCTGGCCTCGCGGGCCACGCCAAGCAGGTTCTGGTTACGACCGGGCTGACCGGCGGGATGCGGACTGGACATCATGCGCAAAGGCTCCACACCCTTACAGGCGCTGATCTTTTGGTAAACGGATTAGGAAATGCAGACGCGGCCCCTGAATCCGCACGCGCATGGTAGGCGGAGAAGATGAACAGGGTAAGTGATGCAGTGCGCATTTCCCACCTCATGATCTCTTCACCACAATACCCGCAATGCTAAGCGTGTCAGCGCTTATTAGCGACCCACGGCTTGTTCAGCGCAGGCAACGCAGCGCACAAAACCGACCCCGGCCTGCGCGAAGGGGGCGGTACATGGGCGACGTCTATAATCAATGGTCGCCCAAGCCCCTGTGACCCATGTCCGACAACTGCTTCCTGCAAGCGCTGGATCAGCGCCATTCGGTGCCCTCCCTGCAACTGGGCGAGCCAGCGCCGGACCCCGCCACCCAGCTGCGCATGCTGCAATCGGCCGTACGTGTGCCGGACCACGGCAAGATGGTGCCGTTCCGCTTGCTGCGCCTGCAGGGCGAGGCCCGTCATGCCCTGGGTGAATTCCTGGCCCAGCGCAGCCGCCAACGTGACCCGCATGCGGCCGAGGCCGCGGTCGAGAAGGACCGCCAGCGCTTCTCCCACGCACCGCTGATCATCACCGTGATCGCCCGGCTGCAGGACAATCCCAAGGTGCCAGCGCAGGAACAGCTGCTCACCGCCGGCTGTGTCTGCTTTGCCTTGCTGCAGGCCGCGCAGGGCGTTGGCTTCGGCGCGCAGTGGCTGACCGCATGGATGGCCAGCGACCCGGAAGTCGCCCGCCATCTGGGCTTGGCCAGCAACGAACAGATCGTCGGTTTCATCCATATCGGCACACCGAAGATCACCGTCCCAGACCGCGAACGGCCCGATCCGGCAACGTTGTTGCAGGACTGGCAGCCGTGAATGCTGCCAACGCCACGCTGCAGCCGCTCTACCTGATCGACGCCAGCCTGTATGTATTCCGCGCCTGGCACTCGATCCCCGACGAGTTCCAGGATGCGCAGGGATGGCCGGTGAACGCAGTTCACGGTTTTGCCCGTTTCCTGCTCGACCTGCTGGAGCGCGAGCGCCCGCAACATATCGCCGTGGCTTTCGACGAAGCGCTGGACAGCTGCTTCCGCCACGCGCTGTACCCCGCCTACAAGGGCAACCGCGATCCGGCCCCGGATGAACTGCGCCGCCAGTTCGCCCATTGCAAGGCCTTGTGCGCAGCTTTGGGCCTGGAGGTGCTGGCGGACCGCGAATACGAGGCCGACGACCTGATCGGCAGCGCCCTGCACGCCAGCCGCGGCCGCTTGCGCGGCGTCATCGTCTCGGCCGACAAGGACTTGTCGCAGCTGCTGCTGGAACACGACGAACAATGGGACTACGCCCGCAACCAGCGCTGGGGCGCGGACGGGGTGAAGGCACGCCAAGGTGTGCATGCGCATCAGGTGGCCGACTACCTGGCCCTGTGTGGCGATGCGGTCGACAATATCCCCGGCGTCTCCGGCATTGGCGCCAAGTCCGCAGCGGTGCTGCTGGCCCATTTCGGCAGCATGGACAGCCTGCTCGAACGCATCGATGAAGTGCCGTTCCTGCGCCTGCGCGGCGCAGCCACCATGGCGGTGCGGCTGCGTGAGCAGCGCGAACAGGCGCTGCTGTTCCGCCAGTTGACCACGGTTGCCTTGGATGCCCCACTGCACAATGCCGCTGGTGGCTTCGTACGCACCAATGGCGATGGCGACATGCTTGGCGGGCTGTGCGAGGCGCTGCGCTTTGGCCCCATGACCCGCCGCCGGCTGATGGCTGCGGCCGGCCTGCAATCCCCTTCCACTCCAGCCAACGAGTTCGCATGAGCCAGAACACCGCTGAACCCCGCGTCGTCTACGAAGGCAAATACCAGCGCATGGTAGTGCGCGGCAGCTGGGAATACAGCGAGCGCACCCATGCTGGCGGCCTGGCCGCGATCATCATCGCAGTCACCCCGGCGGATGAAGTGCTGTTCGTCGAGCAATTCCGCGTGCCGCTGCAGGCGCGCACGATAGAAATGCCGGCCGGGTTGGTCGGCGATGTCGATGCTGGTGAATCCATTGAGGTTTCAGCCGTGCGCGAGCTGGAAGAAGAGACCGGCTGGACCGCCGATCATGCCGAAGTGCTGATGATCGGCCCCACCTCCTCCGGTGCCAGCAGCGAGAAGATCGCCTTCGTCCGTGCCACTGGTCTGCACAAGGTCGGCGACGGCGGCGGCGATGCCAGCGAAGACATCACCGTGCACAGTATTCCGCGCGAGCGCGCCGCTGCCTGGCTGGTGGAAAAGATGGGCGAAGGCTACGAGCTGGACGCAAAGCTGTGGGCCGGCTTGTGGATGATCGAACATCATCTGGATGGGCGCCCGCGTGGCTGATTCAGGCTTGCACAACGCTGCACCTCTACTCGGCACCGACGATCCGGCGGTGTTCACTGTGCACAACGCGCACGGCACTTCACCGTTCCTGCTGCTGGCCGACCATGCCGGACAACGCGTGCCGCAGGCGCTGTTTGATCTGGGTTTGCCACAGGCCGAACTGGACCGGCACATTGGCTGGGACATCGGTATCGCCGGCACTACCCGCGCCCTGGCCAAGCGTCTGGATGCCTGGGCCATCGAGCAGACCTATTCGCGGCTGCTGATCGACTGCAACCGGCCGCTGGCATCGCCGACGCTGATTCCTGAAGTCAGCGATGGCACTGTTGTTCCCGGCAATCTCGGTCTTGATCCGCAGCAACGCCAACAGCGTATCGATGCGATCCATGCGCCCTATCACGCGCGGATCGACGCCGAACTTGACCGCCGCCGCGATGCCGGCATACCGACCTTGCTGGTGATGATGCATAGCTTCACCCCGGCAATGAACGGCGCACAGCGCCCTTGGCATGCGGGCGTGCTTTATCACCAGGACACCCGTTTTGCGCATGCATTGCTGCATTCACTGCGTGAGGAAGGCGATCTGGTGGTCGGCGACAACCAGCCGTACTCGGTCAGCAGCAGCAGCGACTACGCGGTGCCGGTGCATGGTGAAGGCCGTGGGTTGGTGCATGTGGAACTGGAGATCCGCCAGGACCTGATCGCCGATGCCGCCGGCCAACAGGCCTGGGCCGAGCGACTGGAGCGGATTTTCCGGCGCCTGCAGCCCGCGCTGATTGCCTGGAAGTAACCTTGTGGGAGCGGCGTCAGCCGCGAAGCCGATGAACTGCCGGATGGAACACCGGCAAGTCCCCTGCCGAGCATGGCTCGGCACTACGCGGGCATTGTGTTGTCCACACAGGCTGTGCCCTGACGGTTACACAAGCTGTGGATAAGCCCGCACAGCCCTTGCGCGCCAGACCTTTGCAGGCACTGGTGATTTTTTGATCAAGCAGAAGCCTGGTAGTGCCGCGCCCAGCGCGGCAGGGGGCTTGGCGGGGTTGCCTGCGGCAGGTAATCGGCTTTGGGGGGGGGGGGCGCCCCCCCCACAGGAAT
>NZ_JBRREH010000073.1:0-24910 GCF_056760175.1 Stenotrophomonas sp. STEN021
GAGCCATGCTCGGCAGAGGCTCCACCGGTGAAGCTCCTGCCGAGCATGGCTCGGCACTACGGCGCTTTTCAGCGCTGCTTGCGGCTGTTCCAGCTGGCCAGGAATACCGCTGTGGCTGAAGCCACGTTGAGGCTTTCCACCGCGCCACTGCCGGGGATCGACAGACGCAGGTCACAGCTCTGTGCGAAGTCTCGGTCCATGCCTTCACTCTCGGCGCCCATCACATAGACCATGCGATCCGGCAGCTCGGTGGTGAAGACGTTGTCGCCATCGGCCACCAAGGTCGCAGCCAGACCAAAACCGGCATCACGCAGCTGCGCAACGGCCTGCGGCAAGGCTGGCAGGCGCACCAGCGGCACAGATTCGGCGCCACCTTCTGCCACACGCGCGGCGGCGCCGGACAGCGCCAGCGTCGAGTCGGCCGGCAACAGAATCGCGGCAACACCAAAGTGCGCGGCCGAGCGCAGGATCGCGCCGAAGTTGTGCGGGTTGCCCACGCCATCCAGCCACAAGGCCAGCGCCGGACCGTCCTTCAACGAGGCCAGCCAGGTCGCCAAGGGCAGCGGCTCCTGTTTCTGCACGTCGGCCACCAGGCCTTCGTGGTGAGTGGTGGCGGCCAGCTTGTTGAGGTCGCCGTCGCCGACCACGCGGTAACCCACGCGGTTGACCACGCACCACTTCAGTACCGGCTGCAGGCGCGGGATCATGTCCTCGGCCAGATACAGCTTGCGCAGCGCCTGCGGGCGCTTGGCAAACATCGCCTGCACGGCATTGACGCCGTACAGACGCATTTCATCACCGCCGCGTACCGGGACACCGTCGCCTTCACGTGCGGCCGAAGGTGCGGCCGGAATTGCGCGGGGTGGCCGCGAGGAAGGGCGACGGTTGTTCCAGGGGTTGCTCACAGTGGTTCCTTTGAATTACTTCTTGTTGCGCCAGAAATCAGCGTTCTTGATGCCCAGTGCATCAGGGTCGAAGACCGGGTCCAGGCCCAGCTTCTTCTGCCGCTCATAGTCGGTCAGTGCAAGCATGGCAGGCTTTTGCAGGATCAGGATGGCGATCACGTTCAGCCAAGCCATCAAACCTACGCCGATGTCACCCAGGGCCCAGGCCATTTTCGCATTGTGGTAGGCACCAAACACCACCATGCCCATGATGCCAAGACGCAACACCAGCATGGCTGCCGGGTGGGTGCGGTTGCTGCCAGCCAGATAGGTCAGGTTGGTTTCGGCCATGTAGTAATAGGCCATGATCGTGGTGAAAGCGAAGAAGAACAGCGCCAGTGCCACGAAACCCGCGCCCCAACCCGGCAACACCGACTCCACCGCTGCCTGGGTGAACAGGGCACCTTCGGAAGGCTGGACCCCCGGCACGCCGGTAATGATGGCTTCCAGCTTGGTGACGCCCCCTTCGGTGACTTCGCGGAACACGTTGTACATGCCGGTGGACAGCACCAGGAAGGCGGTCGAGGTGCATACCAGCATGGTGTCGAAGTAGATGGCGAAGGCCTGCACATAGCCCTGCTTGGCCGGATGCGAGACCTCGGCGGCGGCGGCGGCGTGCGGGCCGGTGCCCTGGCCGGCCTCGTTGGCATAGATACCGCGCTTCACGCCCCAGGCAATGGCCTGGCCGATGATGCCGCCGAACGCCGCATGCGCGCCGAAGGCGCTGGAGAAGATGTCGGCGAACATCGCCGGCACCTTGCTGGCGTTGAGCATCATCACCACGATCGCCATCAGGATGAAGCCCAGCGCCATGAACGGCACGATCACCTCGGCGAAGCTGGCGATGCGCTTCACACCACCGAAGATGATGATGCCCAGCAATACCGCAACGCTCAGGCCGATCCACAGCTTCATGCTGGCTGCACCACCCATCGATGCACAGGCATCGGCGCCGTTGCACAGCACGTTGACCGCGCTGTCGGCGATGGCGTTGGCCTGCACGCCCGGCAGCAGGAAGCCTGCAGCGATAACGGTGGCGACGGCGAACACGGCCGCATACCACTTCAGGCCCATCGCTTTTTCAATGTAGTAGGCCGGGCCACCGCGGTAGCGGCCCTCGGCATCCTTGGTCTTGTAGATCTGCGCCAGGGTCGACTCCACGTAGGAAGTGGAAGCGCCAAGGAAGCCCATGACCCACATCCAGAAGATCGCACCGGGGCCGCCATAGGCAATGGCCGTGGCCACACCGGCGATATTGCCGATACCCATGCGGCCGGCCATCGACATGGCCAGGGCCTGGAACGAGGACACGCCGGCCTCGGACTTCTCACCGCGTACCGTCAGCCGGCACATTTCAGCGAAACCACGGATCTGCATGAAACGGGTGCGCAGGCTGAACCACAGACCCGCCCCCAGGCACATGAAAATGAGCGCATTACTCCAGATGATGCCGTTTACGTATTCGACGATGGATTCCACGTAATTCCCCGGAAAGCTGAAAGGTAGCCAAAGCCCGGAATTCCGGGGCTGGCCGATTTTTCCACGATTGAGCCCGGCTGTGCAGGGCTCTTACGCGGATTGCAGTCAAGTCCTGATATGGGCGAAGCAGCGCATGTCATGCAGCTGCCCGTCCTTGAACACCGATTGGCGCTCGGTGCCTTCCTCCACGAATCCATTCTTCAACAGCACCCGCGCCGAGGCCGGGTTGCCAGCCATCACCTGCGCGGACAGCCGTGCCAGCTCCAGGCTGTCCATCACCCACGGCACATAGGCGCCGACCACCGTGGTCATGATGCCCTGCCCCCAGTGGCGCCGCCCCAACCAATAGCCCAGTGACGCCGAATAGCGGCGCTCGGCCTTGCCCTGGGTGACCCCGATACCGCCGCAAGCCTGACCATCAATGACCAGCGCCAATACCTGCCCCCGCAGGTCCAGCACCTGTCCCCCCAGAAACGCCTCCCCATCGGCGCGGGTGTAAGGATAGGGAAAACGCGTGCTCAACCCGCAGGACACCGCAGCGTCGTTGGCATGCTCAAGCAGCGCGTCCAAGTCCCCTGCTTGCCAGGGGCGCAACTGGACGCGACCACCGAGCAGCGGCTCACGCATGGCCGCCGACCGCCGGCGTCTCGCGTTCGAGCTTCTCCAACGCGTTGGCCACGGTTTCCGGCGACTTGGTGTACGGGGCCAGCAACGCATAGAACGCCGGCACCACGAACAGCGACAGGAAGGTGGACACGCTGACGCCGAAGATCACCACGATGCCGATGGTCGCGCGGCTGGCCGAACCAGGACCACCTGCAACCACCAACGGAATCGCACCAACCACGGTCGCGATCGAGGTCATCAGGATCGGCCGCAGCCGCACCATCGACGACTCGACGATGGCCTGATGCACATTGCGGCCTTCATCGCGCAGCTGGTTGGCGAACTCGACGATCAGGATGCCGTTCTTCGCCGCCAGGCCCACCAGCATGACGATGCCGATCTGGCTGAACAGGTTGAGCGTGCCACCGCTGAGGTACAGGCCAACGAAGGCGCCAAGCACACCCAACGGCACGGTCAGCATGATCACCAGCGGATGGATGAAGCTCTCGAACTGCGCAGCCAGCACCAGGTACACCACCAGCAAGGCCATGGCGAAGGTCAGCAACACCGCGCCGCCCGCGCTCTGGTACTCGCGCGATTCGCCCTTCCAGTCGATCTGCGCGTATTCGGGCAGTTCCTCGGCCGCAACCTGTTTGGCCCAGGCAATGGTTTCACCCAGCGTGTGACCGGGAGCGACGTTGGCACTGATGGTGATCGAACGCAGGCGGTTGAAGCGGTTGAGGCTGCCGGCCTCGGCCACTTCACTGAGCGTGACCAGGTTGGACAGCGGCACCAGTTCACCCGAGCGCGCGCGCACCTGGATGGCCGACAGGTCCGCCGGCGAGGCGCGGCCTTCGCGCCCCGCCTGCACCAGCACATCGTATTCCTCGCCGTTGTCGACGAAAGTGGTGACGCGACGCGAGCCCATCATGGTTTCCAGCGCGCGACCGATGTCGGTGACCGAGATACCCAGGTCGGCCGCACGCTGTCGGTCGATGTTGACCCGCATCTGTGGGCGGGTTTCCTTGTAGTCAGAATCCGCGCCAACCAGCCCCGGGTAGTCGGCCATGCGTTCCAGCAGACGATCACGCCACTGCGCGATCTCTGCATACTCCGGGCCGCCGAGCACGATCTGGAAGGGTTGGCCCATGCTGCGCACCAGGCCGCCACCGACCATGGTGCGTACGCGCACACCGCTGAGGCCATTGAGTTCTTTCTGCAGCTCGTCGGCAACATCGCTGGTTGCCTCACTGCGCTCACGCCATGGCTGCAGGAACACGCTGATACGCCCGGTATGCATCTCCTCGCTGTTGCCCCAGCCACCGGGCACGCGCGGATTGGCGCGGACAATGGGCTCATCCGGGCCGACGAAACCCGAAACGATCTTCTCGACCTGCTGCACCTGCGCCACGGTGTAGTCGTAACCCGCACCCTCTGGGCCATCGATCATGATCTGGAACGAGCCACGGTCTTCAGCCGGGGCAAGTTCGGAGGGAATCAGCTTGAACAGGCCCCAGCTGGCACCCAGCGCAGCCAGCATCACCAGTCCGAAGATCCAGCTGCGCTGCACGTGGCGATCCAGCACCCGGCCATAGGCGGCCGACAAGCGCTCCAACTGCCGGTTGATGAAACCATGCAGGCGGCTCACCTTCTGCTCGCTGTGTGGTTTGAGCAGCTTGGAGGCCATCATCGGGGTCAGCGTCAGCGCGACGAAGGCCGACAAGGCCACCGCTGCGGCCAGTGCTACTGCCAGTTCGCGGAACAGCCGGCCAGTATTGCCTTCCAGGAAACCGACCGGCAGGAATACCGCCACCAGCACCGCGGTGGTCGCGATCACCGCGAACGCCACCTGTGCGGTGCCGCGCTTGGCGGCCACCAGCGGCGGCTCGCCCAGATCGATGCGGCGCTGCACGTTCTCGACCACGACGATGGCGTCATCCACCACCAGGCCGATACACAGCACCAGCGCCAACAAGGTGAACAGGTTGATCGAAAAGCCGAAAGCGAACAGCGCGATGAAGGCGGCAACCAGACACACCGGCACCGTCACTGCGGGAATCACCGCCGCGCGCAGGCTGCCCAGGAACAGCCAGATCACGATCAGCACCAGGACCATTGCCTCGACCAGCGTGGCATAGACGCGCTCCACCGCGGCTTCAATGAAGGTGGTGTTGTCGAAGGCGACGAAGATCTGCGTTCCCTTGGGCAGGGTCTGGCCGATCCGCTCGGCCTCGGCACGGGTGTCACGCGCCACGTCCAGCGCATTGGCAGTAGAGGTTTTGACGATACCCAGGCCGATGCCCGGTTCACCATTGCTGCGGTAATAGGCACGGCGCTCGGACGAGGCCAGCTCGACCTTGGCCACATCGCCCAGCCGCACCACATAGCCATCGGCGCCCTTGCCCAGCGGGATGCTGGCGAAGTCAGCCGGGGCCACATAACTGCGCTCCACGCGCAAGGTGAAATCGCGATCTGTCGACTCGATGCGGCCCGCCGGCAGCTCCACGTTCTCGTTGCGCAGCGCGGTTTCCACCTCGGTGACGGTCAGCCCGCGCGCTGCCAGCTGATCACGGTCCAGCCATACCCGCATGGCATAGCGCTGGCGGCCACCGATACGCACCTGGGCCACACCGTCGATGCTGGAAAAGCGGTCCACGACATAGCGATCGGCGTAATCGCTGAGCTCCAGCGTGTCCATCGTCGAGGACACCATGTTGAACCAGATGATCGGATCGGCGTCGCTCTCGACCTTGGCGATCTCCGGCGGCCGCGCTTCTTCCGGCATGCGGTCGGCAACCCGGCTGACCGCATCGCGCACGTCATTGGCGGCCGCTTCGATGTCGCGGTTGGCGTTGAATTCGATGCTGACCGAAGCACGGCCATTGGTGCTGCGCGCATTGATGGTATCGATGCCTTCGATACCGGCCAGCGCGTCTTCCAGCACCTGGGTAACGCGGCTCTCGATCACCGCTGCCGAGGCGCCGGTGTAGTCCACCGACACCGACACGATCGGCGGATCGATGGCTGGCAGCTCGCGCAGGGTCAAACGGTTGAACGACATGATGCCCAGTACCAGCAGCAACAGACTCATCACCACGGCCAATACCGGCCGCTTGATGGAAAGATCGGACAGCTTCATCCGGCGTTCGCCAGTTTGGCCGGTGCCGCAACTTCAGCCGGTTTGAGCGGCGTGGTCGCATCGGCGGCCTTGGCCGGCTTGTCATCCTGGATACGGATGCCAGGACGTAGCTTGCCGGTGCCATCGACCACGATGCGGTCGCCCGCCTTCAGCCCTTCGACGATTTCCACCACGCCCGCGCGGCGGGTGCCGGCCTTGATGTCGGCGCGCTCGACGCTCTGGTCCTGCTTGACGCGGAATACGTAGGAGTCGCGGCCGACCTGCACCACTGCAATCTCCGGGATCACCAAGGCGTCGCGTTCGGGACGGTACAGGCGCACGTCCAGCAACATGCCTGGACGCAGCGCATGGTCGGCATTGTCAAAATCGGCGCGAACAGTGATCGCGCGGCTGCCCGGATCGACGCGCGCATCGATGGTGCTCACGGTGCCTTCAAACGTGCGGCCCGGGTAGGCGATGCTGCTGCCGCTGACCTTGTCGCCGTTCTGCAGCGAGGACAGCTGTGCTTCGGGCACCTGGAAATCCACGTGCATGCGCGAGATGTCGTCCAGCGTGGCGATAGCGGTAGTCGGGGTGACCAGCGACCCCGGGCTGACCTGGCGGATACCCAATACGCCAGCGAATGGCGCACGCACCTGGCGGTCGGTGATATCCACGCGCATCTGCTGCACGCGGGCCTCGGCGGCATCACGGATCGACTGCTGGGTGTCCAGGGTTGAATGGGCAACCAGCTGTTGTGCAGCCAGTTCACGCTGACGCCTGTAAAGCCGGTCGGCCTCGGCAAAGGTGGCCTGGGCCTGGGCGAGCGCGGCCTGCTGGGCCTGGCCGCGCAAGGTCACCAAGGGTGTACCGCTGGCGACCTGCTGGCCGCTTTCGAAATGTACCTTGTCGATGATCTCGCTGACCTTGGCGGTGACGATGATGGATTCACGCGCCTTGGCAGTGCCGTTGGCCTGCAGCGTATCGCTCCACGGAGCGGTCTCAACCAGTTGGGTGGTAACCAGCACCGCACCGGCGGCTTGCCGTGGCGCCTCGGCGTTCTTGCGGTTGCATCCGGCCAACGCCAGCGCCAAGACAGTGCCACCCACAACGGTGGCGGCAAATCGCCCGAACATACGCAGTCCCATCTGATACACGATCAAGCAGTCTAGCGGTGCCAGATGACGGCCGGATGTGCCGTTAGGGGGGGAACCCCCATCCCGGGAGCGACGCTCGACTGCAGGAGCGGCGTCAGCTGCGAAGCTGGTGATATGCAAAAGGCGGTAGAGCTTACCCCTCCCCAACCCTCCCCTTTGCTGCGCAAAAGGGATGGGTAGAGACTGCAATTGCAGATGAATTCAGGGGCTGACGGGTTGCTGGCTTCGCGGCTGACGCCGCTCCTACAAACTGGCACCTCAGCGCAGCGCCTGCAGCACCTGCTCCACCATCGCCGGCACGCTGTCGGTATCTGCACGCAGATGCAGCTCCGGGGCCTCCGGGGCTTCATACGGCGAATCGATGCCGGTGAAGTTGGGGATCTGCCCGGCACGCGCCTTCCGGTACAGGCCCTTCACATCGCGGGCCTCGGCCACTTCCAGCGGCACATCGACGAACACCTCGATGAACTCGCCATCCTCGAAGCGCTCGCGCGCCATCTGCCGTTCCGCACGGAAGGGCGAGATGAAGCTGACCAGCACCACCAGCCCTGCATCGGCCATCAGCCTTGCCACCTCGGCGACGCGGCGGATGTTCTCCACCCGGTCCTCGTCGGTGAAGCCCAGATCGCGATTCAAGCCATGGCGGACGTTGTCGCCATCCAGCAGGAAGGTATGCACGCCCTGTGCATGCAGGCGCTTCTCGACCTGGTTGGCGACGGTGGACTTGCCCGCACCGGACAAACCGGTGAACCACAGCACCCTGGGCTGCTGGCCCTTGATCCGCGCCCGCGCGGCCTTGTCCACGTCCAGATGCTGCCAATGCACGTTGCCAGCGCGGCGCAAGGCAAAATCCAGGGTGCCGGCGGCGACGGTGGCGTTGGTCTGGCGATCGATCAGGATGAAGCCGCCCAAGGCCCGGTTCTGCGCATACGGAGCAAAGGCCACCGGCTCGTCCAGCGACAGGTTGCAGTAGCCCACCTCGTTCAGTTCAAGGCGCTTGGCAGCCAGGCGCTCCTGCGTATTTACATCGACGCGGTGCTTGATCTCGCTGATATTTGCCGCCACGGTGCGGCTGCCGATCTGCAGCCAGTACGGCCGCCCCGGCAGCAGGGCAGCGTCGTCCATCCACAGCACGTGGGCGGCAAACTGGTCGGCCACTTCAGGCGGATCACCGGCAGCGGCGATCACGTCACCGCGGCTGACATCGACTTCATCATCCAGGGTCAGCGTCACTGCCTGACCGGTAGCGGCAACTGCCAGCGGACCATCCGGCCCCAGCACCTGCTTGACCGTGGAGCGGCGCGCCGACGGCAGCACCACCACGTCATCACCCACGCGCACCTGGCCGGCGGCAATGGTGCCGGCAAAGCCACGGAAGTCCTGGTTCGGTCGGTTGACCCATTGCACCGGCAAACGCAGCCCGCTGGCGGCGTCGTGCGTACTCAGCTCGACCGTGTCCAGATGCTCGATCAGGCTGGGGCCGCCATACCAGGGCATAGCTGCCGAACGCGTGGACAGGTTCTGCCCTTCCAGCGCCGACAATGGAATCGCCTGCACGTTGGCAATGCCCAGCTGTGCCGCAAGCGCCTGATAGTCGGCAACGATGCGCTCGAATACGGATTGGTCGTAATCGACCAGATCCATCTTGTTCACCGCCAGCACCACCTGGCCGATGCCCAGCAGCGAGATGATATAGCTGTGCCGATGGGTCTGGGTCAGCAGGCCCTTGCGTGCATCCACCAGCACCACTGCCACATCGGCAGTCGAGGCACCGGTGGCCATGTTGCGGGTGTACTGCTCATGGCCGGGGCAGTCAGCGACGATGTACTTGCGGCGGTCGGTATCGAAGTAGCGGTAGGCCACATCGATGGTGATGCCCTGCTCGCGCTCGGCGGCCAGCCCATCCAGCAGCAACGCGTAGTCTATACGCTCACCCTGGGTGCCATGGCGGCGACTGTCTGCCTCCAGCGCCGACAGTTGGTCATCGAACAGGCGCTTGCTTTCATACAGCAGGCGCCCGATCAGGGTGCTCTTGCCGTCGTCAACGCTGCCGCAGGTGATGAAGCGCAGCAGCGGCTTGGTTTCGTGGGTCTTCAGATAGGTGGCGATATCGGAGGTGGCAGTCACGGCGCTCATCAGAAATACCCCTCCAACTTCTTCTTCTCCATCGATGCGGACTGGTCATGGTCGATCAAACGGCCTTGCCGCTCTGAACTGGTCGATACCAACATTTCAGCGATGATCTTTTCCAGGGTGTCGGCTTCGGACTCGATTGCGCCGGTCAGCGGATAGCAACCCAGCGTGCGGAAACGCACCTTGCGCAGCTGCGGCACTTCGCCCGGATGCAGCGGCAGGCGCTCGTCATCGACCATGATCAGGCTGCCGTCACGCTCGACGACGGGGCGTTCAGCAGCGAGGTATAGCGGTACCACCGGGATTTTCTCGCGGTAGATATAGAGCCAGATATCCAGCTCGGTCCAGTTGGACAGTGGAAATACGCGTACGCTCTCGCCCTGGTGGATACGCGCGTTGTACAGGTTCCACAGCTCCGGACGCTGGTTCTTCGGGTCCCAGCGGTGGCGGTCATTGCGGAACGAGAACACCCGCTCCTTGGCGCGCGACTTCTCTTCATCGCGCCGCGCGCCACCGATGGCGGCATCGAACTTCCACTTGTCCAAGGCCTGCTTCAGGCCCTGGGTCTTCATCACATCGGTATGCACACTGGGGCCGTGGCTGATCGGGCCGATGTCGCGGGCAATGCCGTCCGGGTTGATATGCACCCGCAGCTCGGTGCCGGTTTCGGCCACCCGGCGGTCGCGGAACGCGATCATCTCGCTGAACTTCCAACGGGTATCCACATGCAGCAGCGGGATCGGCGGCGGTCCGGGCGCGAACGCCTTCAGCAGCAGGTGCAGCAGTACTGAACTGTCCTTGCCCACCGAGTACAGCAACACTGGATTTTCGAAGACGGCAGCCACCTCGCGCAGCATATGTATGCTCTCGGCTTCCAGCCGATCGAGGTGAGACAAAGCTACTGTAACAGTCATTTCGGACGCAATTTAGAAGAGGTATGGAGAGGCAGCAATGAAGGGTAACAGCGAAATGCCACTGAAGCTGAATCGAATGGGGACTATAGAACCACCACCAAAGACAATCGAAATAAACCCAAGGCATGAAGCGATAACCGCTGCTCCTTTCCCCTGATGGCGCGCTGTACCTAGCATCGGTCATCCCTACATGGACCGGAATGGAAATGACTGCCGCCGCCAACGTGCCACCCAGCCCCTTGCCCGAAGACCGCAGGGTCCTGCTGACGCGATTGGTCGACGGTCTGGACGGCAACAGCCTTTGGTGGTTGTCCGGCTTTGCGGCCGGCTTGGCACAGGGCAACCCTCCCCCGTCCCTGTCTGTCATCCCCGGCGGTCCGGTCACACAGCCGGCCCAGACCCGGCTTACCGTGATCTATGGCAGCCAGACCGGCAACGCCCGCCGCGCCGCCGAGCAGCTGGCCGCCGAGGCCGAAGCAGCCGGGCTACCGGTCCGCGTCGTGCGCGCCGACGCCTACGCTACCCGCGAGCTGGCCAACGAGCGCCTGCTCTACATCGTCATCAGTACCCAGGGCGAAGGCGACCCGCCGGACGACGCCATCGGGCTGGTCGAGTTCATCGCCGGCAAGCGAGCGCCCAAGCTGCCGGAGCTGAAGTACGCCGTGCTGGGCCTTGGCGACTCCAGCTATGTGGAGTTCTGCGGCATCGCCCGCAAGCTGGACAGCCGTCTGGCCGAGCTGGGCGCCACCCGCCTGCAGGCCGTGGGCGAGGCCGATCTGGACATCGATACCGTAGCGGCACCGTGGCAGGCACAGGCACTGCTCGATGCGCGCGAGGTGATCGGTCAGGCCGTGGTCGCCACATCCAGCAATGTCACCCCCCTGCGCCATGCCGGCGCCTGGACTGCGCAACACCCATTCAGCGCCGAACTGCTGTCGCGCCAGGTCATCAGTGGCCGCGACTTCAAGGGTCCGGCTTATGCCAGGTACGGCAACGCCGCCAAGTCGGTGCATCATCTTGAGCTGTCACTGGAAGGCAGCGGCCTGCATTACGAACCCGGCGACGCACTGGGCATCGTGCACCGCAACCCGGCCGAACTGGTCGAAGCGGTACTGGATGTCACCGGCCTCGATGGCACGCAGCAGGTCGAACACGACGGCCACAGCCGGCCGTTGGCACAGTGGCTGGGCGAGCACCGCGAGCTCACCCGTATCTCGCGCCCACTGCTGACGTCAGTGGCTGAGTGCAGTGCGCATCCGGAACTTGCCCGTCTGCTTGATCCGGCACAGAAGAACGAACTGGCCTCCGTATTCGAAGACCATCAACTGGTCGACGTGCTGCGTCGCTGGCCGGCCGAGTGGAACGCCGAAACCCTGCTCGGCACTCTGCGCCCCGCCGCCCAGCGCCTGTACTCCATCGCCTCCAGCCGCAAGCGGGTCGGCGAAGAAGTACACCTGACCGTCGACGAACTGCGCTACCACGCCCATGGCAGCGAGCACGTTGGTGCCGCCAGCGGCTTCCTGACCGCACTGGAAGAAGGTGCGCAGTTGCCGGTCTACATCGAAGCCAATGAACGCTTCCGGGTACCGGCCGAAAGCAGCCGCGACATCATCATGATCGGCCCAGGCACCGGCGTCGCCCCGTTCCGCGGCTTCGTGCAGGAACGCGCGGAGATCGGTGCAACCGGCCGCAACTGGCTGTTCTTCGGCGCGCGCCACTTCAATACCGATTTCCTGTACCAGACCGAATGGCAGGACGCATTGCGCCGCAAGGAGCTGCATCGTCTGGACCTGGCGTTCTCACGCGATCAAGCCGACAAGATCTACGTGCAGCAACGCCTGCGTACCCGCGGCCGCGATCTCTACGACTGGCTGCAGAACGGCGCACACCTGTACGTGTGTGGCGCCATCGCCATGGGCAAGGACGTGCATGCCGCACTGCTGGATGTACTGCGCGAACACGGCGGGCTGGATGAAGACGATGCCCGCGACTATCTGACTCGACTGCACACGGAGGGGCGCTATGGACGGGACGTGTATTGAGTGTTGTTGGCGTTGACCCTGCGTGTTGACGCAGCAGTGGCTTCGCGGCTTACGCCGCTCCTACAACCTCTGACTCCAGATAGCGAAAAGAATGAGCACCCACTCCGTTGAGAACATCAAGGCCGACAGCAACCGCTTGCGTGGCTCATTGCTGGAAAGCCTGGCCGATCCTGTCACCGGCGCCCTGCGCGAAGACGACCAGACCCTGATCAAGTACCACGGCAGCTACCAGCAGGACGACCGCGATGTGCGCGATGAGCGCCGCCGGCAGAAACTGGAGCCGGCCTACCAGTTCATGATCCGCACCCGCACCCCCGGCGGCGTGATCAGCCCCGAGCAGTGGCTGAAGCTGGACAGCATCGCCACCCGCTACGGCAACCATTCACTGCGCATCACCACGCGCCAGGCGTTCCAGTTCCATGGCGTGATCAAGCGCGAGTTGAAGGCAACGATGCAAGCCATCAACGCCGCGCTGATCGACACCCTGGCTGCCTGCGGCGACGTCAACCGCAATGTGCTGGTCGCGGCCAACCCGCTGCTGTCCAGCGCACACGCCACCCTGTACGCCGACGCTGCGCGCACTTCCGAACACCTGCTGCCCAATACCCGCGCCTACTACGAAATCTGGCTGGATGAAGCGCGCGTGGCCGGCAGCGGTACCGAGGAAGAGCCGATCTACGGCGAGCGCTACCTGCCGCGCAAGTTCAAGATTGGCTTCGCGCTGCCGCCGCTCAACGACGTTGACGTCTATGCCAACGATCTGGGCTTCATCGGCGTGCTTGATGCCGACGGCGAACTGCTCGGCTACGACGTGACCATCGGTGGCGGCATGGGCGCCACCCACGGCGATGCCGAAACCTATCCGCGTATTGCCAACAATGTCGGCTTCATCAACCGTGAAGCCCTGCTTGATGTCGCCACCGCCGTGGTCACCACCCAACGCGACCTGGGCAACCGCGACGTCCGCAAGCGCGCCCGCTTCAAGTACACCATCGATGATCACGGCCTGGACACGGTCGTGGCGGAGATCGAGCGCCGCGCCGGCATCCGCTTCGCGCCATCGCGTGCGCAGGCGTTCGCCCACAATGGCGACCGCTATGGCTGGGTTGAAGGCAATGACGGCCGCTGGCACCTGACCTTGTCGCTGCAGGCCGGACGTATCGCCGACGTCGCCGGCGCCCCGCACTTGACCGCCCTGCGCGAAATCGCCCGCATCCTCGACGGCGAGTTCCGCATGACCGGCAACCAGAACCTGGTCATCGTCGGCGTCCCCGCCGCACAACGCGCGCAGATCGATGCCATCGTGCACGGCGCCGGGCTGGATATCGGCAACCGCGCCCCGACCGCGCTGGCACGCGCCGCCATGGCCTGCGTCGCCCTGCCCACCTGCGGCCTGGCGATGGCCGAAGCCGAGCGTTATCTGCCCGAGTTCAGCGCCAAGCTGCAACCGCTGCTGGAACAGCATCAGCTGACCGATGCGCCGATCCTGCTGCGCATCTCCGGCTGCCCGAATGGCTGCTCGCGTCCCTACCTGGGCGAGATCGCCCTGGTCGGCAAGGCACCGGGCCGCTACAACCTGATGCTCGGCGCCGATCATCGCGGCCAGCGCCTCAACACGCTGTATCGCGAGAACATCACCGAGCCGGAGATCCTGGACGCATTGGCGCCACTGTTCGCCCGCTATTCCGGTGAGCGCGATGGCAACGAAGGCTTCGGTGACTTCCTGCACCGGGCCGGCATCGTCGCCCTTCCTCCCTACCCCACCCACCGCCAGATATCCGTGGAACTGCAAGCATGAGCGCCCTGCCCAAGACCTCTCACACCACGTCGGTGACCCTGCCTGACGACCTGGGCTCGCTCAATACCCTGCTCGATTCGATGGATGCGCAGCGGCGCGT
Source organism: Stenotrophomonas sp. STEN021 (assembly GCF_056760175.1). NCBI lineage: Bacteria > Pseudomonadati > Pseudomonadota > Gammaproteobacteria > Lysobacterales > Lysobacteraceae > Stenotrophomonas > Stenotrophomonas sp. STEN021. The sequence goes on from NZ_JBRREH010000073.1 coordinate 14,292, forward strand.
GGAATGGGCACTGCAGAACGCACCCGGCGCACATGTGCTGTCGTCGAGTTTCGGTGCGCAGTCGGCGGTGACCCTGCACCTGCTCAGCAGCCAGCGCCCGGACATTCCGGTGATCCTCATCGACACCGGCTATCTGTTCCCGGAAACCTACCGATTCGCCGACGAACTCACCGACCGGCTCAAGCTCAACCTCAAGGTCTACCGCCCGCAGGTCAGTCGCGCCTGGATGGAAGCGCGCCATGGCCGCCTGTGGGAGCAGGGCGTGGTCGGCATCGAGCAGTACAACAACCTGCGCAAGGTCGAGCCGATGAAGCGCGCCCTGGACGACCTGCAGGTAGGCACCTGGTTCACCGGCCTGCGCCGCAGCCAGTCGGCAAGTCGTGCCAATACGCCGGTGCTGCAGCGCCGAGGCGAGCGCTTCAAGGTCAACCCGATCGCCGATTGGAGTGACCGCGACGTGTGGAAATACCTGCAGGAGCACAAGCTGCCCTACCACCCGCTGTGGGAGCAGGGCTACGTGTCCATCGGCGACTACCACACCACCCGCCGCTGGGAAGCCGGCATGCGCGAAGAAGACACCCGCTTCTTCGGCCTGAAGCGCGAGTGCGGCCTGCACGAAGAGATCTGAGCCGCGATACCGCCTTTTGTAGGAGCGGCGTGAGCCGCGAAGCTATTGTTGTATCAGGCCATGCGTGCAATTCGACCTAGATCATCTGCTTCGCGGCTTACGCCGCTCCTACAAAAGCGAAATCGACGCCCGCCTCACTGAGGCGGGCGTCCTTGCTTCAATACCAGTAATCCAGCTTCAACCAGAACGAACGCCCGGGCTCATTGATCCGCACCGGATCAGCAGGAAAACCGAAATCCGCACTACCCGCCAGATTCAGATGCTCGGCATAGGCACGGTCAAACAGATTGTCCACGCCCACACTGGCACGCAGCCCGGCATTGATCCGATAGGCGCCATTGAGTGACAGGGTCGCAAAACCCGCACTCGGCCCCAGGTCCCGCGCCACTACATTGCCCTCATCCTGAGCCACCCGATTCTGGTGGCTGACCGCACGCAACAAGGCACCCAGCGACCAGCGTGCCTGTTCGTATGATGCAGAGAAGCGCCCTTCCAACGGTGGTATCTGCGGCAACGGTCGGTCTTCGCTGCGGTTCTCGCCCCAGGCGTAAGCCAGCGTGCTGCCAAGCTTCCATGCCTGCGTCGGCCGCCATTCCAAGCCCGCCTCGGCCCCGGCGATGCGCGCATCCACATTGCGAGCCTGGGTGCTACTGCCCATCATTCCGCCGCTGCGGTACTGGAACAGGATGTAGTCCTGCAGGCGACCGGCATACGCCGACACCCAGGCATCGACCTTCTCGCTGCGGAACTGCAAGCCCAGATCCAACTGTATGGTCTGTTCCGGCTTCACGCCCGAAAACGCATTGACGCTACCGACCGGCCCGGCACTGGCCGAGAACAACTCCCAGTAGTCAGGCATGCGTTCACTGTGGCCGATACCTGCATACCAGGTCCAGGCCTGACCATGATCGCGCTCATAGCGCACGAAGCCGCTGCCGAGATCCTCCTGACGCTGTTGCCCCGCAGTTGGATTCGGCATGCTCATCATGCCGCTCGTCGCCCGCCGATCCTTGACCGTCGCCTTGTCCAGTCGCAAACCACTGATCCAGCGTTGCGCGGTTCCTTCGCCCAAGGTCAGCTCGGTGAACACACCCTGGCTGCTGAAGTCGGCATCGCGCTTCCACGCCGACTGCTGCCAGGTATTGCGTCCCATGCCATTGCGGCTGCGATGGCGGCTGTCCTGCGCATCGACGCCGGCGACGACTGCCACCTCCTGCCAGCGCCATTCGCTGCTCACACGGCCGCCGCTGGTGCGCCGCTCAACATTCGACGCCATCGGCATCGGCATGCTGCTGGCCGGGTTCGGCGTGCGCAGCGTGTAATTGTCCATCAGGTGATCTGCGCTGTTGTAATACAGATTGGCCTGCAGCTTGTCCCAGGCGCCGGGCAGGTTGTCGCGCTCGAAGCGCAGGCCATAACTGTCGCGCTTGAACGCGGCACCATCCATGCCACGACCGGCGTAGCGCGCAATGGCATCGCCTGTACCGGCACTGAGCTCCACAACCGTGTCAGCATCCGGTGTCCAGCCGATGGCCGCATCGGCGTTCCACTTGCGCCAACGCGAAGGCACCACGTCGCCATGGCCGTCGCGGTAGTCGTCGGACTCGGAACGGTTGCCGTTGACCCGCACATACCCGGGCGTGCTGCCGAACGTGGCATCCAGCATCTGGTCGTTGCGGTTGTTGGATCCGCCCAGTGCGCTGGCTTTCAACTCCATACCGGGGCTGTCGAAGCGCGGCGTCTCCCGCTCGAAACGCACCGTACCCGCAGAGGCGCCAGCGCCCCAACGCACGCTTTGCGGTCCCTTGATGACGGTCAAGCGGTCATAGGTTTCCGGCGCGATGTATGAAAGCGGATTATCCATGCGTGACGGGCAGGCACCGATCAGGTTGCCGTCGTTGCTGAGAATATTCAGTCGTGAGCCGGACATGCCGCGCAATACCGGGTCGCCATTGGTGCCGCCGTTACGGATCGCCGAAAAACCCGGCACGGTCTTCAGGTAGTCGGCGCCGTCACTGGCCGGCACCGGTTGCCGTGGCAGGCGCGGATCGGTGACCCATTGCAGCGGCGATGAGGGCGCCGCGGCGGTAACCACCAGGGTGTCCAGGGTTTGGGTCAGATCACGCTCGGCGGCATGGCCGACAAGGGGAAACAGCGCCATGCAGACGCAGACAGACAGGCATGCCGGAGCACCCGGCATACGGGAAAGGGATTTCATTCGATTCTCCAATACGACACGTCCGCGCGCCGCCCAACGGCAGCGCACGGCAAACAGGAAAGGTGGCGTTATCTGGAGAGCATCGGCGGCCCGCGCGGCGGGTGCGCACGCCAGCGCAAACTGGCGCGTCGAAGTGTCTTGCGGGGAGATACGGGCGCAAGCCGATATAGCAGCGGTGCCAGTATCAGGATCACCGCCAGCCAGGGCAGCAGGCGCGAGGCCATGGTGCAGTAGTCGCAGGCTTCGCCATGGGCGGCGTGCGGATCCGCCGGCGACGTTGGCTTCAGGTCGTTCGCCGCCAGCGCGGGCGCGTCATGCGACATGTGCTGCATGTCGTGATGCCCAGCGTGCGCATCGGCAGGCTTCGGCATCGCTACTTCATGCGCAGCATGGCCCATTGCGCTCATCGACAGCTGCTGGGACTGCAACCAGCGGCTGACCACCGGCGCCACTGCCATCAACAAGGCAGCAGCAAAGGCCAGCACAAGCACAAAGGATTGGAAGCGAAGCGAACGCATGACCCGTGCATTTTATCGGCATGGAAGCAATGGGCTCGCAGCACAGGGTGCGACCGTTTGCCGCATGACCGCCACAACCGCCGCCCCGTAGTGCCGAGCCATGCTCGGCAGAGGCCGTCACTGCAACAGATCAGCGCAACAGATGCTGTAGGAGCGGCGCAAGCCGCGAAGGTGGCAGCAATGGATCGCCGGTATGACTGCATTCGGATGCGTCGTCAGCTTCGCGGCTCACGCCGCTCCACAAACCCAACCATGATCTGTCGGCAAAGCCCCAGTGGGGCATGGCTCCGCTCCACCAATGCTGCTGCACGGTGCCACATCAACATCTCGAATTCTGTGGGAGCGGCGTAAGCCGCGACGCTGACTTCAATGAAATCAGCGAATCATCTGGAACCCGATGAACCATCAGCTTCGCGGCTTACGCCGCTCCTACAGGATTCGAAAAATTCGACGGGTGAAGCGTCAGCGGAGTCTGGCCGACTGCAGGCCTTCAACGAAATCGCGCACAGCCCGCGCCGCCGGTGAAGGACATGCCTGCAGGAGGAGATGGGGACCTGCAATACTCCTGACGGTCGCATGCTTGATCGCCGACAGAACAAGCTCACCGGCCCTGGGCATGATCAAGCGATCGTTCTTTGCTCGCAGATACAACACCGGCAAGGTGACGCGCGTCAGCAATGCCGATACATCCGCCTGCATTGCAAGCGCCGCACGTTGCCGCAACACAGCTGGGTGCACTTCAAGCAAGGCCCGTTCGAGCGACACGTTCAATGCTGGCGTTGCCCAGCGGCCCAGCAACCACCAGGACAGCAAGGCCAGCGGCAGCGCGCGAACCGGCGCAAAACGCGTCAGCGGCGCCAGCGGCGAGAACAGCGGCAGCGGCGTGCGTGCGAAGGTTGTGGACAACACCAAGCCAACCAGATTGGCCGGTGGATCAGCTGCAATAGACAGCGCTATCGGACCGGAAAAGGATTCGCCCAACAGCACGAAGGGAACATCGCTGGGCAACGCAGCCCTGACCAGCACCTCCAGCGCCGCATAGTCCAACGCTTTATCCGGCGGGTAACGCAGCACCGTCACCGGCCCAAACACATCACCCAGGCAGGCGACAAACTGTGCATGCAGTGCCGCCGTCCCATCGAGACCAGGCAGGATTGCCAGTGCGGTCACCCAGCCTGTCTCACTCAGACGGTAATCGTCTGCGTCAACGATTCCCAGGTCGGCGGCACCGGCCAATCGGCCTGCTGGTTGCCGTCCAACACGCGGCGCAGATCACGCTTGTCGATCTGCGGTGCAAGCACGTGCACCAGCTCCAGGGCGTAGTCACGCAGTACGCGATCGCGCGGCAACACCGCCCAGGCGATGCACTCTGGAATCGATGCCGGTGCCGGCCACGCGCGCAGGTCGGTGTCGTTGGCGCTTACCGCCATTTCCGCGAGCAGGCCGACGCCCAGTCCGGTGCGCACATAGGTCTTGATCAGGTCCGCGTCCAACGCGGTCAAGGTCAGATCCGGCTCCAGATCCAGCGCGGCAAAGGCGCGACGCAGCGATGAACTGGTGCGGGTGGAAGACTCGTAGCTGATCAAGGGATGGCTGGCCAATGCGGCCATGTCCGGCGTTACCCCGGCGCGATCCAGCGGATGGCCCTTGGGCACCAGCACCAACCTGCGCCAGCGATACAGCGGCACGGCAATACCGGTGCTCGGTTCGCCACCCGCGGTACTGATGATGGCGATATCCGCATCACCTTGGCTCAGCAGATCCAATGCATCACTTTCAGCAGCCTGCTGCAGATGCACGCTCACTTGCGGATACGCCAGCTTGATGCGTGCAACCGCTGGTGGCAGCACGAAACGTGCCTGCGTGTGGGTCGTGGTCAGGATCAACTGACCGTGACTTTCGCGGCGTTGGTTCGCCGCGTAGGTGCGGATGTTGTTGGCTTCGGCCAACACGCTGCGCGCACGGTTGATGACTTCTTCGCCTGCCGGCGTTACCGATTCAAGGCTTCTTCCCTTTCTCACGAACAACAGAAAACCCAACTCGTCTTCAAGCTGTTTGAGCTGTTTCGACAACCCCGGCTGGGTGGCATGCACCCGTGTCGCGGCGAGCGTTATGTTCAGCTCGGCATCGGCAATAGCAACCAGGTAACGCAGTTGGGTAAGTGTCATCGCAGTGTTGGAGAGAGATCTTCAGTAAGGAACTGTGAAGAATGTAGGCGAAAACGGTGTCGATACTTATAACCTAAAGTTATCTGTGGTGAGGGGCTTTTCATTTCCGGCACTGTGGGGCCGGCGCTACGGTCACGGTCCTTACTCAAACTACCTCCGCCATCGCCTTGGACAGCCCCTTGTTCCCCCTGTTTGCCGACCTCAAAGGTCGGGCCGTGTTGGTCGTTGGCGGGGGCGCGGTGGCCGAGCGAAAAACCGAGGCGCTGCTGCGCGCTGGCGCCCTGCCCCGGATCGGCGCACCAGCCTTGAGCCCGGCATTGCAGCAACTGGCCGATGGCGGACGCATCCAATGGCTGAATGGTCAGTTTGATCCGGCTTGGCTGGAGCAGGCGATCTGGCTGGTGATTGCCGCCACCGACGATATCGTCATCAACCGCGCGGTCGCCGAGGCCGCCGAAGCGCGTCGGCTGTTCGTCAACGTGGTCGATGATGCGGCATTGTCCGGCTTCCACGTGCCGGCGGTGGTCGAACGCGGGCCCCTGCAGATCGCCATTTCCAGTGGCGGCGGTGCACCGATGGTGGCGCGTCATGTGCGCCGTCAGATCGAGGAATTGTTTGATCAGGCCTGGGGCCAGTTGGCGCAGCTGGTCAGCCGCAAGCGTGGGCTGATACGCGAGCGCTTCCCCGAGCTTGCCGCGCGCCGCCGTTTCTTCGACCGGCTGATCGACGGTCCATTGCTTGGGCTGCTGCGCGCACGCCAGTCCATTGCTGCGGAAACCCAGCTGCTGCTGGACATGGCCGCCGAAGCCCCGGCGCATGCCGGCTCGGTGGTGCTGGTGGGTGCCGGCTCCGGTGACCCCGGCCTGCTCACCCTCAACGCCCTGCGCGCGCTCAACCAGGCCGATGTGATCCTGCATGACCGCCTGGTCAGTGCCGAGGTGTTGCTGCTGGCGCGGCGCGATGCCGACTTCATCGAGGTCGGCAAATCCGCACAGGGCCGCAGCACCGCGCAGGAGCACATCCATACGCTGATGCTGGAACATGCCCGCGCCGGCAAACGCGTGGTGCGGCTCAAGGGGGGCGATGCCTTCGTGTTCGGCCGCGGCGGCGAGGAACTGCAGTTCCTGCGCGCCCATGGCATCGCCTTTGAAGTGGTGCCCGGCATCACCGCCGCACTGGCCTGCGCCGCCTACGCCGGTATTCCGCTGACCCACCGTGACCACGCCCAGCAGTTGCGGCTGGTGACCGCACACTGCAAGGACTCGCTGGACACGCTGGATTGGCCGGCGCTGGCAGAGCCGCGGCAGACGCTGGTGTTCTATATGGGCGTGGCCGCGCTGGCGCAGATCCGCAGCCACCTGCTCGGCGCCGGGCTGACACCCAGCACCCCCTTCGCCCTGATCGAAAACGGCTCGCGTGCCAATCAGCGTGTCGTCAGTGGGCAGCTGCGCCAGTTACCCGAGGCCGCTGCCCAGCACCAGGTGCAGTCTCCGGCGCTACTGATCCTCGGCGACGTGGCAGCGCTGGCCGATGAACTGCATTGGTTCGGCGACGCCCCGCTGCACGCAACGCCCCCTGTTTCCTCACTTTCCGCAAAGACAGCACCGCCCACACTGGCCGATGCCGCCTGACCACCTCCCCGGAGATTTCAATGGCCCTGTACAACAGCATCCTGGATACCATCGGCAATACCCCGGTGGTCAAGCTCAACCGCCTGGCTCCGGCCGGCGTGGACATCTACGTCAAGATCGAGTCGTTCAACCCGGCCGGTTCAGTCAAGGACCGCTTGGCCCTGGCCATCATCCTCGACGCCGAGAAGAAGGGCCTGCTCAAGCCCGGTGACACCATCGTCGAAGCCACCTCCGGCAACACCGGTGTCGCCCTGGCGATGGTGGCCGCCGCGCGCGGCTACAAGTTTGTCGCCACCATGGTGGAAACCTTCTCCATCGAGCGCCGCAAGCTGATGCGCGCCTATGGCGCCAAGGTCATCCTGACCCCGGCCGCCGAGCGTGGCAGCGGCATGGTGCGCAAGGCCAAGGAGCTGGCACAGCAGCACGGCTGGTTCCTGGCCAGCCAGTTCGCCAACCCGGCCAACCCGGCCTATCACCGCCAGACCACCGCCGCCGAAATCCTGCGCGACTTCGCCGGCAAGCGCCTGGACTACTTCGTCAGCGGTTGGGGCACCGGCGGCACCCTGACCGGTGTCGGCGAAGTGCTGAAGCTGGCCCGGCCGGAAACCCGCATCATCGCCACCGAGCCGGCCGGCGCCGCGCTGCTGGCGGGCAAGGATTTCGCCCCGCACAAGATCCAGGGCTGGACCCCGGACTTCATCCCGGAAGTGCTCAATCGCAACGTCTACGACCAGTTGCTGTCGATCCAGGACGAACGCGCGATTGAAACCTCGCGCCGCCTGGCAGCCGAGGAAGGCATCTTCGTTGGCATCTCTGCCGGCGCCACGGTTGCCAGCGCACTGGATGTGGCCGCCAATGCCGAGGCCGGCTCGGTAATCCTGGCGATGCTGCCGGATACCGGCGAGCGCTACTTCTCCACGCCGTTGTTTGCCGACATCAACGACGGCTCCGACGACGACTGGCTGGCCGGTCTTCCGTAACGGTCGTTACTTAACCCGTCAGCAACGCGAAGGCCGCCCATGCGGCCTTCGTGCTTTTCTGTGCCCACCAATCGCGCCGGATGAGACGGCATGAGCGCAGACTGCGACTGTGCCGGGCCTGGCGGTAGCCGTCACATTTTTCTCATATATCGCAATGGAAGATCACGGCCATGAACATTGAAGTCTGGCAGGGCGACATTACCGAACTGGCGGTTGACGTCATCGTCAACGCAGCCAATGAAACCCTGCTTGGCGGCGGCGGCGTGGACGGTGCCATCCATCGGGCTGCGGGCCCAGGCCTGCTGCGCGAATGCGCGCAATTGCCCGAATTGCGCGCCGGTGTGCGCTGCCCTACCGGCGAAGTACGCGCTACAGGCGGCCACAATCTGCCAGCCAAGCACGTGTTCCATACCGTCGGCCCGGTGTGGCGCGATGGTCGCCATGATGAGGCGGCGTTGTTGGCCAATTGCTACTGGCAGTCGCTGCGGCTGGCCGAGCAGATGGGACTGGAGTCGATCGCCTTCCCGGCGATCAGTTGCGGGGTGTACGGCTACCCGCTGCATTCGGCAGCGGTGATTGCCGCAACCGAGACCATGACCTGGCAGAAGAGCCATGCGCGGCCTTCGCGGATTGTGCTGGTGGCCTACAACGCTGCGGCTTTCAAGATCTATCAGCAGGCGCTGGCCAGTGCTGGTCCGGCGCAGGAGCAGGCGGGGTCTGTGCTGGCGTCGTTTGCGGGTGGGTTTGCGCCTGCGCATTGAGGTTTTTGGCTGTTCAACGGCCAAGCAAAAGCAAAAACTACCCCTCCCCAGCCCTCCCCTTGCCTGCGGCAAAGGGAGGGGGCCGTTTGTGCAGGTCTGGCAGATCGCAGGTAGCCGCTTTTGCCCCCTCCCTTTCGCGCAGCGAAGGGGAGGGTTGGGGAGGGGTAGCTCTTGGCAGCAAACCCATCACCCCAGCGCACCACCTACTCCATAAACCCAGGCATCAAAAAACCCCTGCAGTGAGCGCCCGGCCGCGCGCTCCATCGCCTGCTGGAAATCCGCAGTCACCACCGAGCGCCCATCATAGGCCTGCGTGTACTCGCGCAGCCCGCGCCAGAACAGCGCATCGCCCAATTCCATGCGCAGGCGGTGCAGCACATACGCGCCCTTCTTGTAGACCACCGCACGATCATCGGCGCTGGGTTTGTTCCAATCCGGATACACCAACGGCCGATCAGCCCCCTTCTCGCGCAGCGCCAACACCCTCTGCTCCCAGCCCTGCACCATCGCCTGGTAGGCGGCCTCGCCCTGCGACTGCTGCAGCCACGCCGCCGTCATGAAGTTGGCGAAACCTTCGTTGAGCCAGAAGTGCTCCCAACTGGCACAGGTCACGCGTACGCCCCACCATTGATGCGCGGCTTCATGGGCGATCAAGCCGGTCTGGCTGGGATCATCCAGCACGCCTTTGCCATAGGCCTCCGACATCACCGACAGACCGGCCATTTCCTGGCCGATGGTGTTGGCGACCAGCGCCTGCCGATAGTCGCCTTCATAGGCCAAGCCTGCACGTGCTGCGAAGAAGTCGAGCATGTCGTCGGTGGCCGCGAACACCTGCCGCAGTTCGGCCTCGGAGCGGTCCTTCGAGTAGAACTGCAAGCGTCCCTGCCGTGCGTGCTGGTAAGGGCCGGCAGCAAAGCCATAGACAAACGCAGGCACTGGTTTGCGCAGCTGCCATCGGCGTTCGACGCGACCATCATCGAGCAGGCGCGATGGCAGTTCATCGCCAACCGCCGTCGCACGCAGCTGGCGAGGCAGACGCAGCGCCAGCTGCAGCGTAGCGCGCTCATCCGGCGCGTCCACCGACGGCATCCATTGGCTGGTGGAAAATATCGTGTAGACCTCGCCGCGCTCGGCGGCGAACTCCAGGCCCAAGCGTGGCTTGCCGTGGTAGTGCACACGTACGCTGCTTTGCTGGCCCGCCGTCAACGTCGTTGCAAGGCGGATGGCCAGCTTTCCATTGGCCTGCTGGAAGCTGAGGGGCTTGTCATTCTGCGTGACCGAATCGACGACCAGCTCACCACTGTCAAGAATCAGCTGTTGCAGTGCGCTCGTGGCGTCGAAGCGCACCAGGGTTTCACCCTGCAACTGACCGGCTGCGATATCCAGATCCAGGCTGGCTGCATAGTGCTGGATATCGAAGTTGCGGGGTTCCGCAGCCAAGGCAGATGCGGTCATGGTCGATGCCAACAGTCCCAGCGCGATTCTGCGGTGCATCGGATCATCTCTGAGCAAAAACCCGATTGTAGGCCGCCAATCTTGTGGGAGCGGCGTTAGCCGCGAAGCTGGAAATGCCCAGGCTGCCTGGAATGAATGCAATTGCAGCCACCCTGCCGGTTTTGTTTGCACCGGCTTGGGGGGGGGGGCGGCGCCGAGAAAAAAAAAAAAAAAAAACCCCGGGTGGGCGGGGGGGGTTTGGGCGACAGCACGGGGGGGGG
>NZ_JBRREH010000074.1:0-24481 GCF_056760175.1 Stenotrophomonas sp. STEN021
TTCTACCCCGCCGTACGGGGGTCTTTTTGTGTTTTTTTTTTTTTGTCGGTGTGTACTTAGGCTTCTTATTAAAATATCTACTACCCCCCCCCCCGTGCCGGGGCCCCCCACTACGCAAACAAAAAAACGGAGCGCTTGCGCGCTCCGTTTCTGTACCACCGACTACCGCAGCTGCAATCAGAGGCGGCTGGCGATGGCCTGGGCGAAGCCCATGGTGGTGCCAGTGCCGCCCAGATCGCCAGTCAGCGAGTCCTTGGCTTCCATCGTGGCAACGATGGCCTTGCGCAGGCGCTCGGCGTTTTCCGGCTGGCCGACATGGTCCAGCATCTGCGCAGCGCCCAGCAGCAGCGCGACCGGGTTGGCCTTGCCCTGACCGGCGATGTCCGGTGCGGTGCCGTGCACGGCTTCGAAGATGGCCGCATCAACGCCGATGTTGGCACCCGGGGCCAGGCCCAGGCCGCCGACCAGACCAGCACACAGGTCGGAGATGATGTCGCCAAACAGGTTGGTGGTGACGATGATGTCGAACTGCTCCGGACGCATCACCAGCTGCATGCAGGCGTTGTCGACGATCATTTCCTGGAACTCGATTTCCGGGTACTTGGCGGCGACTTCGCGCGCCACGTCCAGGAACAGGCCCGAGGTCGACTTGATGATGTTGGCCTTGTGCACGGCGGTGACCTTCTTGCGGCCGGTGCTCTTGGCCAGCTCGAAGGCGTAACGCACGATGCGCTCGGAGCCCTTGCGGGTGATGCGGGTGCCGGAGAACGCGGTCTCGCCGTCAGCCGACACTTCCTGGCCTTCGGCCAGGTAGGCGCCTTCGGTGTTCTCACGCACCGTGATCATGTTGATGTTCTCGTAGCGCGACTTGGTGTTCGGGAACGAGATGGCCGGGCGTACGTTGGCATACAGGTCGAACTGGCGACGCAGGGCAACGTTGATCGAGCTGAAACCGCCACCGACCGGCGTGGTCAGCGGGCTCTTCAGGGCGACCTTGTTCTTCTTGATCGATTCCAGGGTGGAAGCCGGGATCAGCTCACCGTGCTTTTCCAGCGCGGCCAAGCCGGCGTCGGCGAACTCATAGCTCAGGCCAGCGCCCAGCTTGTCCAGCACGAACAGGGTGGCGTCCATGATTTCCGGGCCGATGCCATCGCCGCGGATGACGGTGATTGTCTGCGTCATTTCTAGGTATTCCGAACAGGGAGGAGGAATGCGCCATCCGGCTGCCCGGAACCCGGCGCGATTGAAAAGGTTTCAACTGTCAATTATGCCTGATCAGCCGCGCCAGCCCCAACTGGACGAAGGTCTGGGGTTCAGCTGTGCTCGTGCCCAGCCGGCGCGGCGGCCGCCCCGCTCTCCAGCTGGTCGAGGAAATCCACCGCCCGCCGCAGGTGCGGGATGACGATGGAGCCGCCCACCACCAGGCCGACCGAGAAGGTCTCGAAGAACTCCTCGCGGCTGACCCCGGCCTCCTTGCACTGGGCCACGTGGTAGCTGATGCAGTCATCGCAGCGCAGCACCATCGAGGCCACCAGGCCCAGCAGCTCCTTGGTCTTCACATCCAGCGCGCCGGCCTGGTAGGTCTGGGTATCGAGCGCGAAGAAGCGCCGCACCACCTGGTTGGGCTCGGCCAGGATGCGCTGGTTCATGCGCTGGCGGAATTCTGTGAATTCGGCCAGGCGGTCCTTCTCGTTGTCGGCGCTCATGCGCCCTGCCCGGCCAGCAGCGGCTCCAGCTTGCCTTCGCGGTGCAGCGCGATCATGTCGTCGTAACCGCCCACATGAACGTCGCCGACGAAGATCTGTGGCACGCTGGTGCGCTTGGTCAGCGCCATCATCTTCTCGCGCGCAGCCGGGTCCAGGTCGATCCGGACCTCGGTCCAGGACTGGTTCTTGCTCTTCAGGAAGTTCTTGGCCGCCACGCAGTACGGGCAGACGGCGGTGGAGTAAATGGTGATCTCCGGTGCACCGGCGCTGGATGAGGTTGTCACAACGAAACTCCTGAGTGGAAACATTGTCTACATATGGTACCGGTCGCGCGGATTATCGATGCCACCGGCAGAACACAGCGGGTTAACCTCTGCTTCACACCCGCGTCCCGCTTCCCCGTCATCCTCCGCCCTGCCACTACCCGGAGTCACCGCTTGCGCAACCTGCTGCTTGCCACCGCCATAACCCTGGCCCTGGCCACCCCGCTGTCCCATGCCGATGACAGCAAACTGCCCGACATCGGTTCGTCGGCCGGTGAGCTGCTGACCCCGGCACGGCAGGCGGAGTACGGCGGCATGATGCTGCGTGAACTGCGCAACTACGGCTATCTGCTGGACGACCCGCTGGTGAATGACTGGCTCGGCACCATGGGTACCCGGCTCGGCTCCAACAGCGCGCAACCGCAACAGAAGTACACGTTCTTCATGATGAAGGACCGCCAGATCAATGCGTTTGCCACATTGGGCGGCTACGTCGGCATGAACGCCGGCCTGGTACTCACCGCCGAGCGCGAGGACGAGGTGGCAGCGGTGCTGTCGCATGAAATCGCCCACGTCACCCAGCAGCATGTGCTGCGCGGGGTGGAACGTGCCCAGCGCGACCAGATCCCGATCCTGCTTGGCATGCTGGCGGCAGTGATCGCCGCGCAGCAGGCCGGTGGCAATTCCTCCGGCGACGCCACCATGGCCGCCATCACCTCCGGCATGGGGCTGATGCAGCAGCGCCAGATCAACTTCACCCGTTCCAACGAATCCGAGGCCGACCGTCTTGGCATCCGCACCCTGGCCCGCAGCGGCTATGACGTGGACGCGATGGCCGGCTTCTTCGAACGCATGTCGGCGGCGATGCGTGGCAACGAAGGCGGCTATTCCACCCCGGACTTCCTGCGCACCCACCCGGTCAACATCACCCGCATCAGCGAGGCCAAGGCCCGCGCCGAGCAGATGAAGAAGGACACCGTCCCGCTGACTACCCAGACCCCGACCGGGGCACTGCAGGAAAGGGCCAGCCCATCCGCACCCGCCACCAGCAGCAACCCGCTGGGCGGCGGCAATCCGCTGTTACCGTCCGGCCTGCAGTTGTCCCTGCCCGACAACAGCCTGCCGCGCGGGCCCACCGGCCAGTTCGACTGGGCCCGCGAACGGCTGCGCGTACTCAGCGCGCCAACCCCGTCGGAGCTGGTGCGAGAGTACGAAGGCCTCAAACGCAGCCAGAAGGATGGCCTGACCGACCCGCAGCGCTACGGCGTGGCCATTGCCCGCCTGCGTGACGGTGGTGCTGGCGGCGTCGCCCAGGCCCTGCCCGAGCTGCAGCAGCTGCTGCAGAAATACCCGGACAACCTGTGGGTGAACCTGGCCCTGGGCGAGGCCGAATCGCGCAGGGGGCAGCACGAAGAGGCCAACAAGCGCTTCGACGCCCTGCTCAAGCGCCTGCCGCAGAGCCGCCCGGTAGCCCTGACCTACGCACAGGTCCTGAATGAGCAGGGCGGCGTTGCCGCCGGCCAGCGCGCGCAGGCCATGCTGCGGCCGCTGCTGGCCCGCTCCAGCGATGACCCGGTGTTCCAGGCCACCTTCGCCCGCGCCAGTGAACTGGCCGGCGACAGTACCCGCGCCAGCGAAGCCTATGCCGAAGCGGCCTATCTGAATGGGCGCCCGGAACAGGCACTGATCCAATTCCAGGCCCTGCTCAAACAGCCCGGGCTGGATTACGTTAGCCGCGCCCGGGTCGACGCCCGCATCGAATCGATCATGCCAACCGTGCTGGAAATGCGCCGGCTAGGCGTACACGACCCGGAAATGTCACGAAAGTGAACCTGCCTGCGACAACCTGCCGGGTTTACCCGTTCCCAATGTCACAAACCCGTCATCAAACCGTAGTCTACTGAGCACATCCCTTATTGATGGGCATTCCGGTAGGCGCCACGTGCAGAAACGTATCCTGATTGTCGACGACGAACCCGCGATCCGTGACATGGTCGCCTTCGCCCTGCGCAAGGGCGAGTACGACCCGGTCCATGCTGGCGATGCTCTCGAAGCGCAGACCGCCATTGCCGACCGGGTACCGGACATGATCCTGCTGGATTGGATGCTGCCGGGTACCAGCGGCCTGGAACTTGCCCGCCGCTGGCGCAAGGAAGTGCTTACCCGCGATGTGCCGATCATCATGCTCACCGCACGCGGTGAAGAGAATGATCGCGTCGGTGGCCTGGAAGCCGGCGTCGACGACTATGTGGTCAAGCCGTTCTCTGCGCGCGAACTGCTGGCGCGTATCCGTGCGGTGATGCGTCGCACCCGCGACGACGACGAAGACGGCAGTGTCGGCGTTGGCAACATCCGCATCGACGGTGCCGCCCACCGCGTGTTCGCCGGCGATGTGCCGGTGCCGATCGGCCCGACCGAATACCGCCTGCTGCATTTCTTCATGACCCATCCGGAGCGTGTCTATACCCGCTCGCAGCTGCTCGACCATGTCTGGGGCGGCAGCGTGTATGTGGAAGAACGCACCATCGACGTGCATATCCGTCGCCTGCGCAAGACGCTGGAACCGTTCGAAGCCGAGAACATGGTGCAGACCGTGCGCGGTGCCGGCTACCGCTTCTCCGCCGCCACCTGAACGCTGGCGGCCACGCGGCCGCAGGCGATGCTATAACCCGTGATACCCCCGACGGATCCACCGCGTACCACCGAGAGTGCAATGCCCCGCCAATTCCGATCTGCCTGGTTGAAGACGCTGGCCACCGTGGCCACGTTGCTGTTGCTGGCATGGGGGCTTGGGGCATTGCTGGGGCACCCCGCCTTGGCGGTGGCAATCACTGCCCTGGCAATGCTGACCTGGCACTACTGGCGCCTGCGCCAGCTGCTGCTGAGGCTGACCGCACGACAGCGCTGGGACACGCCCGACGGCGTCGGCGTCTGGAATGAACTGGACCGCCTGCTGTCACGCAACCAGCAGGAAATGCGCGCGCGCAAACGTCGTCTGGTCGAAATGCTGCGCAGCTACCGTGCCGCCGCTGCCGCATTGCCCGATGCAGTGGTGGTGGTCGATCGCAATACCCAGCGCGTGCAGTGGTTCAACGAAGCCGCCACCACCCTGCTCGGCCTGCAGCATCCGGCCGACATGGAGGCCGCACTGGTACCCCGCCTGCAGCCGCTGCCACTGGCCCATTGGCTGGCCGGTGGCCGCAATGCCGAACCGATCCTGGATGCCAACTCGCCGGTTGATCCGGCCATCCGCCTGCACATGCGCTTGATCCCGTATTCGGATCACCATTGGCTGCTGGTCGCACGTGATGTGACCAAGCTGCTGCACCTGGAGCAGGTGCGCAGGGACTTTGTCGCCAATGTCTCGCACGAGTTGCGCACACCGCTGACCGTGGTGCACGGCTACCTGGACATGATGGACCCGGAGGACTTCCCCGATACCGGGCCGATGCTGTCGGAAATGCGCAAGCAATCGCAGCGCATGGCGCAGCTGGTCGAAGACCTGCTGACCCTGTCGCGGCTGGAATCGCAGCAACATACCGAGTTGGAAACGGTAGGCATGACCTCGATGCTGGCCTCGCTGCGGCGCGAAGCCGAGGCGCACAGCCAGGGCCGCCATACCATCGTCGTCGAAGACCAGGCCGGGGTGGATCTGGCAGGTTCCAACAAGGAGCTGCACAGCGCTTTCTCCAACCTGCTGACCAATGCCGTGCGCTATACCCCGGCCGGTGGCCGTATCACCCTGACCTTCAGCCGCGAAGGCAATGGCGCCGTGCTGGCGGTCACTGACACCGGCTACGGCATTCCCGCCAACCACCTGCCGCGATTGACCGAGCGCTTCTACCGCGTCTCCAGCAGCCGTTCGCGCGAAAGCGGCGGCACCGGGCTGGGCCTGTCCATCGTCAAACACATTCTCGGCCTGCACCAGGCACGCCTGGAAATCCGCAGTGAAGTCGGCCAGGGCAGCACCTTTGCCTGCCACTTCGACGCCGAGCATGTACGCCCGCGCAATGCATCCCCCTCGCCTTTGTCCATGGAAGACTTCCCGGCATGACTCCTCCCCCGCCCCCCGCCACGCCCGCCGCCAGCACCGATCCGTTGCGTGATCCGGCGCTGTACATCAACCGGGAACTGTCACAGCTGGATTTCAATTTCCGCGTGCTGGCCCAGGCGATGGATGAGCAGGTGCCGTTGCTGGAGCGGCTGCGCTTCCTGTGCATCTCCTGCACCAACCTGGACGAATTCTTCGAGATCCGCGCCGCCGCCGTCCGCCATGCGCAGGAATTCGGCCTGCCGCCAGCGCCGGACGGGATGAGCCCGCAGGCCATCCTCAACGCCATCCATGACCGCGCCGCCGAACTGGTGGACCAGCAGTACCGCTGCTGGAACCAGGTATTGCGCCCGGCCTTGGGCGAGGCCGGTGTCGGCATCCTCGCCAACAAGACCTGGACCCCGCGCCAGCGACGTTGGCTGCGGGCTTACTTCCGCAACGAGATCATGCCGGTGCTGTCGCCGCTCGGCCTGGACCCATCGCACCCGTTCCCGAAGATCCTCAACAAGTCACTGAACATCGTCGTCGTGCTGAAGGGCACCGACGCCTTCGGCCGTGCCGGCCATCTGGCGCTGGTACGCGCACCGCGTTCGCTGCCGCGCATCATCCAGTTGCCCGAATCGCTGGGCGGCCCACAGAACTTCGTGCTGCTGTCGGCGGTGCTGTCAGCCTTCGTCGATGAATTGTTCCCGGGCATGGATGTGCAGGGTGCCTATCAGTTCCGTGTCACCCGCAACTCCGAGCTGGTGGTGGACGAGGAAGAAGTGGAAAACCTGGCGCTGGCGCTGCGCGATGAGCTGGTCGACCGCGGCTATCGCCCTGCCGTGCGTCTGGAGATCGCCCACGACTGCCCCAAGCCCATCATGCAGACCCTGCTGCAGAACTTCGGCCTGTCGGAGAACGCGGCCTATCGCATCGACGGCCCGGTCAACCTCAACCGCGTCATCCAGGTGTATGACCTGCTGCAGCGGCCGGACCTGAAATACCCGCCGATGAGCCCGCGCGTGTTCAAGTCGCCCGAGGGCATCTTCGAGACCGCTGCGCAGGGCGACGTGCTGCTGCACCACCCATTCGACTCCTTCAGCACCGTGCTGGAGCTGATCCGCGAAGCCGCGGTCGATCCCAACGTGCTGGCGATCAAGCAGACGCTGTACCGCACCGGCAAGGACTCCGGCATTGTCGAGGCGCTGATCCTGGCCGCACGCAACGGCAAGGACGTCACTGTCGTGGTCGAGCTGCGCGCGCGCTTCGATGAAGAAGCCAACCTCGGCCTGGCTGACCGCCTGCAGGATGCCGGTGTGCAGGTCGTCTACGGCGTGGTCGGTTACAAGACCCACGCCAAGATGCTGCTGATCGTGCGCCGCGAGGGCCGCAAGCTGCGCCGCTACGTACACCTGGGCACCGGCAATTACCACAGCGGCACCGCCCGCGCGTACACCGACCTGAGCCTGATCACCGCCGATCCGGACATCGGCAACGATGTGCACCTGCTGTTCCAGCAGCTCTCCGGGCTTGCGCCGAAGATGAAGCTTAAGTGCCTGCTGCAATCGCCGTTCACCCTGCATGCCGGGCTGATCAAGCGCATCGAGCGCGAGACCAAGCTTGCCCTCGACGGCAAGCCGGCACGCATCATCGCCAAGATGAACGCGCTCAACGAGGCGCAGGTGATCCGTGCCCTCTACGCCGCCTCACAGGCCGGCGTGCAGATCGACCTGATCGTGCGCGGCGCCTGCACCCTGCGCCCGGGCGTGGAAGGCGTGTCGGACAACATCCGCGTGCGCTCGATTGTCGGCCGCTTCCTCGAGCACAGCCGCGTCTACTGGTTCGGCAACAACGGCGCGCCCGAGCTGTACTGCGCCAGCGCGGACTGGCTGGAGCGCAACCTGCTGCGGCGGGTGGAAACCTGCTTCCCGATCCTGGACACCGATCTGGCCCGGCGCATCTACCGCGAGGTGCTGCAGAACTACCTGGACGACAACCTCAATGCCTGGGATCTGCAGGAAGACGGCCGCTACATCAAGTGCGAACCCGCAGCCGGGCAACCGCCGCATTCAGCGCAGCAGGCATTGATGGAGGGTTTGTAGGAGCGAAGATTACCGGGGCAAGGTGACGCCGAACCCCGGGCTTCGGCTACCATTCCGCCATGCCCCAGTCCTCTCTGACCCCACCGCCCCTGCAGGACGGCGACCTGCTGGCCGCCATCGATCTGGGCTCCAACAGTTTCCATATGGTCATCGCGCGCTACCTGCTCGGGCAGCTGCGGGTGGTGGACCGCCTGCGCGAAACCGTACGCATGGCCGATGGCCTGGATGGCAAGGGCGGCCTGTCGCCCGAAGCCCGCCAGCGCGCGCTGGAATGCCTGGCCCGTTTCGGCCAGCGCATCCGCAACATCCCGCCCTACCGCGTGCGCGCCCTCGCCACCAATACCGTGCGCCAGCTGCGCTCGCCGCTGTCGTTCCTGATGCCGGCCGAAACCGCGCTCGGCCACGCCATCGAAGTGGTCAGTGGCCGCGAAGAAGCCCGTCTGATCTACCTCGGCGTTGCCCACGCACAGCCGCCCAAGCCCGATCAGCACCGGCTGGTGATCGACATCGGCGGCGGCTCCACCGAGTTCATCATCGGCCAGGGCATGCAGACGCTGGAGCGCGAAAGCCTGCAGGCCGGGTGCATCGCCAGCACCAGGCGCTTCTTCCCCGGCGGCAAGCTGAGCAAGAAGCGCTGGAAGGACGCACTCACCGAAATCGGCGCCGAATTCCAGCCCTTCGCCAACAAGTACAAGGCATTGGGCTGGCAGGAAGCACTGGGCTCATCCGGCACCCACAAGGCGATCAGCGAGATCTGCGCGGCGATGAAGCTGAGCAAGGGCGCGATCACCGCCGAAGCGCTGCCGCAGCTGCGCGAGGAACTGCTGCGCGCCAAGAACATCAACGAGATCGAATTGCCGACGCTGTCCAACGAGCGCCGCCCGATCATCGCCGGTGGCGTACTGGTGCTGGAAGCCGCGTTCCAGGCGCTTGGCCTGCAGAAGCTGCTGGTCAGCAAGGCGGCGATGCGCGAAGGCATCCTCTACGACATCATGGGCCGCGCCAACGACAACGACCCGCGCGACGAATCGGTGGCCGCACTCACACAGCGCTACGCCATCGACGAAGCCCAGGCGCAGCGCGTGGAAGCCACTGCGCAGCGCTTGTTCGAACAGGTCTCCGACGCCTGGAAACTGGATGTCGATGATGCCCGCATGCTCGGCTGGGCTGCACGCCTGCATGAGCTGGGTTTGATGATCGCGCACAGCGGTTATCACACCCACGGCAGCTACGTGATCGAGCATTCGGATATCGCTGGTTTCTCGCGCCAGGAGCAGCAGATGCTGGCGGCGCTGATCCGCACCCATCGTCGCGGCATTCCCAAGAGCGCGTTCGAGGCCCTGCCCGAGCGCCTGTTGCTGCCGGCCAAACGCACGGCGGCAATTCTGCGACTGGCGGTGCTGCTGCACCGCGCACACGAGCCCGACCCGATCCCGACCCTGGAGCTTTCGGTCGATGGCAATGCCCTGTCGCTGATCCTGTCCAAGGACTACATCGACGCCCGCCCGCTGCTGCGCGCGGATCTTGTTGGCGAGGCCGAAGGCATGACCGGACTGGGTTTCAGCTTCCGGCCATTCGTGGCCTGAGCGCCGAGGCCAAACGGCCACAGCGCTCAGGACACAGCTGAAACTGGCACCACCAATACGTAACCTTGGTTACCTATTGCGCCATGACAAACACTTTTTTTACAAACGGCGCTACTCTCACCAAACCATCCTTGCACTTGCAACGATGGTCTTTGATGGAGATCGCGGCGGCCTTACGCCGCAATCTCTTTTTGACATTTGTCAGTTTCAAAAGAGAGAGAGCCCGCAATGCAAACACGTTCCAGCGTACTGGGGCAGGCGATTCGCTATGCCTTGGTTTCGAGCACCGTCGGCATGACCGCCCTGCCCGCGCTCGCCCAGGACAGCAATCCCACCACCCTTGATCGTATCGAGATCACCGGTTCACGCATCCGCCAGGTCGACGTCGAAACCGCGCAGCCAGTGTTCGCCATCAGCCGCACCGATATCGAACAACAGGGCTTCAGCTCGGTTGCCGACATCCTGCAGAACGTCACTGCCATGGGCAGCCCCGCAATCAGCCGCGCCAATGCGCTGACCGCAGGTGAGAACGCTGGCGGCACCTACATCGATATGCGCAACCTGGGTACCCAGCGCACCCTGGTGCTGGTCAACGGCAAACGCCTGGGCATCAGCACCTCCGGTTACCAGGACGTGTCCAATCTGCCGGTGTCGGCAGTGGAGCGTATTGAAGTACTGAAGGACGGCGCTTCGGCCATCTATGGCTCCGACGCCATGGCCGGTGTGGTCAACATCATCACCCGCTCCAATGTCAACGGCGTTACCGCCAACGTCTACCACGGCCAGTTCAGCCAGGGCGATGGTGCGCGTGACCGTTTCGACGTGATCGGCGGCTGGAGCAACGACCGCATCTCGCTGACGCTGTCAGCCGAACACAGTGAAGAAAAGGCTGTCTGGGCCAAGGACCGCTGGTTCAGCGCCTATGGCATCAGCGACCGCCATCCGAACGATGCCAGCAACTGGACCACGCTGAGCCAGTACGGCCAGATCACCGGTCTGAAGGGTGGCCCCGGCTGCACCGCCACCGCCGGTTGCAACTATTCGCTCAACCGTGGTGCCGACCCGACCAATCCGGCCAACTACCACATCACCGACACCACCCCGTTCACCGGTGATGTCAGCAACGCCAACAACCAGATGCACGTGAACTACCCGATCAAACGGGATTCGGTGTATTTCGATGGCCGCTTCAAGATCACCGACGCCATCAACTTCAAGACCGAACTGGGCTATAACCAGCGCAGCTCCAGCCGCCAGATCGCAGGTTATCCGCTGCAGTCAAGCACCGCTGGCATCGGCCCGATGTCGATCGACAGCTACTTCAACCCGTTTGGCAACCAGCATGGCTATGCCAAGCCGACCGCCGTGGCCTGGAATCGCCGCACCTGGGAAATCCCACGTGTTACCAACAGCGAGCTGAAGACCTATCGCGCGGTGGCCTCGTTCGATGGCTCCTTTGACATCGGCGAGCGCTACTTCGATTGGGAAGCTGGCTACCAGTACAGCCGCAACGAGCTGGAATCCGTTGCCACCGGCAACCTGCACAAGGGCCGCGTTGCGGCTGCAGTGGGACCGTCGTTCTACAACGCCGCCACCGGCAAGGTCGAATGCGGCAAGCCTGGCGCACCGGTCGCCAACTGCACCCCGTGGAATCCGCTGGCTCCATACGGCAGCACCGATCCGAACGGCCTGACCGCCAACACCACTCTGCAGGACTGGCTGTTCCCGCCGGAAATCACCAAGGGCAAGACCACCAGCAAGAACTTTTTCGCCAACATCGCCGGCAGCATCGTTACCTTGCCGGCCGGCGACCTGGGTTTTGCATTCGGCGTTGAGAGCCGCAAGGAAGCCGGCGAGTACATCCCCGATCCGCTGGCCCAGACCGGCGCCACCACCAATCTGGCCGCTGGCCCGACCGGAGGCGACTACAGAGTCAACGAAGCCTACCTGGAGCTCAACATCCCGGTGCTGGCCGACCTGCCGGGCGCGCGTGAGTTGAGCTTCAATGCTGCAACCCGCTATTCCGATTACGACACCTTCGGCAACACCGTCAACAGCAAGTTCGGCTTCAAGTGGAAGCCGTTCGAGCAGCTGCTGGTGCGCGGCACCTGGGCAGAGGGCTTCCGCGCCCCGACCATCAACGACCTGTTCGGTGGCGGCTCGGAAACCTTCGCTCAGTTCAGCGACCCCTGCGATACCGTGTTCGGCGCCTCCAAGACCAGCACCGAGGTGCGTGCCCGTTGCGCACGTGACATCGCCAACGCCAACACCTTCCGTCAGCTCAAGCAGGGCATGACCCCGGTGACCACGGCATCCGACGCCACGCCGCTGCCGTTCGTTGGCGGCTCCAATCCCTCGCTGACCCCGGAAACCTCCACGAGCAAGACCTTGGGTCTGGTATGGAGCCCAAGCTTCATCAGCAACTTCAACGTGTCGCTGGATTGGTGGAAGATCCGCATCGACAACACCATCGTCTCCGACAGCCCGAACCAGATCCTGATCGACTGCTACGAGCAGGGCATCGATGCACGCTGCAACCGCTTCACCCGCGACCCGGTAACCGGCATCGTCAACACCCTTCGCTTCGGCAACCGCAACGCCGGCTTCATGCAGACCGAAGGCTATGACATGGACCTGAGCTATCGCTTGGATACCGATTACGGCAAGTTCAGCACCAGCTGGGCCACTACCTATGTCAGCGAGAACATCTACCGTTCGACCAACGACAACAATGTGGTCCCCACTCCCAGCAACGGCATCGGCAGCGGCTTCCGCGTTCGCTCCAACCTGACCGCTGGCTGGGAACGTGGCAACTTCGGTGCCAGCTGGACCGCCCGTTACTTCTCCGGCGTCAAGGAGCAGTGCCCGAGCATCGCACTGTATCCGGCAGAGTGTTCCGACCCGGGCGTCTACGCGCCTTGGTACAAGGGCGCGCGCAACTACAACGAGCGTGGCGCAGTGACCTTCCACGACGTGCAGGTGCGTTACAAGCTGCCGTGGGATGCCACCGTTTCGGTCGGTGCCAACAACGTGTTCGAGAAGTACGGCCCGGTGATGTACAGCAAGCCGAACTCGGCCTTCTCGTACTACGGCGGCTACGACATCGGTCGTTTCGTGTACATGAAGTACCAGCAGCGCTTCTGATCCCTGCCTCGCAGGTAGAAAAGCACCAGGAACCACGGCCCTTCGGGGCCGTGGTTTTTTTCGTTGACCCGGTAACAAAGTCGTCAACTGGAAGTAACAGTCGCTTCATTCCGGGCGCGCATCCTCGCCAAAAACCGGGAGCCAGCCATGCGCTTTGCGATCGTCACCGAGACCTATCCGCCGGAGGTCAATGGCGTTGCCTTGACCGTGCAGGGACTGGAACACGGCCTGCGCAGCCGCGGCCACGACATCGATGTGGTACGCCCACGCCAGCAACAGGACGGCAGCGGCGCCGCCCACGAAGTACTGGTGCGCGGTGCCGGCCTGCCGCGCTACCCCGGTCTGCGCTTCGGCCTGCCGGCGCCTTTGCGGCTGGCCCGGCAATGGCAACAGCAACGCCCGGATGCGATCTACGTGGCCACGGAAGGCCCGTTGGGATGGTCGGCAATGCGTACCGCGCGCAGGCTGGGCATCCCGGTCGCCTCGGGTCTGCACACGCGTTTTGATGAATATCTGCCCGACTACGGCGCTGCCTGGTTACAAGGCACCGCATTGCGCTGGATGCGCCGTTTCCACAATCAGGCAGAAGCTACCTTGGTCCCCACCCGCGAGTTGCAGCAGTTTCTTCTGGACAATGGATTTTCCCGCGCGCGGCTGCTCGCGCGCGCGGTGGACGGCAGCCAGTTCGACCCCAATAAACGCGATGCCGCCTTGCGTGCCGACTGGGGCATCGAAGGCGAAGGCTTCGCGGTGATCTATGTTGGTCGCATCGCCGCGGAAAAAAACCTGGGCCTGGCGATCAAGGCCTTCCGCCGCATCCAGCAGCAGCGGCCGAAAGCACGCTTTGTCTGGGTTGGCGATGGCCCCCTGCGCGAGAAGCTGGCCGAGCAGAACCCGGACTTCATCTTCTGCGGCGTGCAGCGCGGTGAAGCGCTGGCCCGCCACTTCGCCAGCGGCGATCTGTTCCTGTTCGCCAGCCGCAGCGAAACTTTCGGCAACGTCACCCTGGAAGCCATGGCCAGCGGCGTGGCGACGGTGGCCTTCAACTACGGCGCCGCCCGCGAGCATCTGCAGAGTGGACACAGCGGCGTTGCCGTGGACAACGATGAGAACTTCATCGCCGCCGCCGTGCAACTGGCCAACGATGACGAAATGCGCAGCACCCTCGGTGCCAACGCCAGCCGCGCGATGCAGCGCCTGCATCCGGAACACGTGGTCGCCGAATTTGAAGCACTGCTCAGCGAACTGGCCTCCCGGAGACGCTGCCATGCGATTGCTGCCGCCTGAAGGCATCGCCGCGCGCGAGGCACGCTGGTGCCGCCGTGCAAACCGTTACGGTCGCCGTCGCGGCATCCGCCGCCTGTTTTCGGTACTGAGCCGCCTCGGCGATGGCGTGTTCTGGTACATGTTGATGGGCGCGCTGGTGCTGGCCGATGGCCTGGATGGCCTGCAGGCCTCCGCGCACATGGCCGCCACCGGCGTGCTGGCACTGACCCTGTACAAGCTGCTCAAGCGCTGGACCCGGCGCCCGCGCCCATTTGCCGCCGACCTGCGCATCCGCGCCTGGGTGGCACCGCTGGATGAATACAGCTTCCCGTCCGGCCACACCCTGCATGCAGTGTCCTTCACCGTGGTGGCGCTGGCCTACTATCCCTGGCTGACCCCGCTGCTGCTGCCCTTCACCATAGGCGTAGCGCTGTCGCGGGTGGTGCTGGGCCTGCACTACCCCAGCGATGTACTGGCCGCCACCGTCATCGGTGTATTGCTGGGCGCAGGCTCGCTGCAGCTGCTGCCGCTGCTCGCAGGCTGATCAGGCTCTACAATGCGGGCATGACAACGCTGTTCATCTCCGACCTGCACCTGGACCCCAGTCGTCCAGCCATCACTGAACTGTTCCTCGATTTCCTGCGCGGCGAAGCGCGGCAGGCCGAGGCGCTGTACATCCTGGGCGACCTGTTCGAAGCCTGGATCGGCGATGACACGCCTTCCAGCGCCGCCGATGCGGTCGCGCTGGCGCTGCGTGAGGTAAGCGACGCCGGTGTGCCGGTGTACTTCATCCGCGGCAACCGCGACTTCCTGCTCGGCAACGACTATGCCGCACGTGCCGGCATGCGCATCCTGCCGGATCCGTCGGTAATCCAGCTGTATGGCAAGCCGGTACTGCTGCAGCATGGCGACCTGCTATGCACCGATGACGTCGCCTATCAGGCCTTCCGCGCACAGACCCGTAACCCGGCCTTCATCGCCCAGTTCCTGTCGCAGTCGCTGGAAGCACGCGTCGCCTTCGCGCAGAAGGCCCGTGCCGCCAGCCAGGCGCATCAGTCAGAGATGAAGCAGGACGACAAGGCGACCTTTGAGACCGTCACCGATGTGGCCCCGGCCGAGGTGATTGCCACCTTCCAGCGTTACGGCGTAGACACCATGATCCACGGCCACACCCATCGCCCGGCGATCCATGCCGTGAATGCCGGCGAGCACAGCTTCACCCGCATCGTGCTGGGGGACTGGTATGAGCAGGGTTCGGTGTTGCGTGTGGATGCGGATGGCTACCGGCTGGAAGCGTTGAGCCGCTGAACCGACACACGGATTTGTGGCTGTTTTGTAGGAGCGGCGTCAGCCGCGAGGCTGGTACAAAAAAAACCGCCAGATGTAGCTGCGATTGCAGACCTGTCTGGCGGCTTTTGCATTTGTGGTTTCGCGGCTTACGCCGCTCCTACAAACACCTGGGATCAGGGGGCTTCCACCGGTACCGATGGATCGCGGGCGCAGCCCTTGAAGGTGTCCTTGCCGAGCACGAATTCCGCGGTGAACGGGTGTTTCAGGTCGGACATGCCATCCGAACACTCGGCACGCTGTAAGGTCAGCTTGAACGCGTCCTTGCCCTCCCCGCCCTGCACCACCAACAAGCCATCCTGCAACATGCGGCTGCCTTCGAAATGCAGCGGGCTGGCCTGGGTTTCCGGGGTGCTGTAGTCGAGCTTGCCGCCATCCGCGCGCACACTCCAGAACGGCTCATTGCCAAAGGCCTGCACGATGACAGGGAAATCATCCTTGGCAGCCACTGCCTCAGCCGGTGCGACAGGTGCCACCGGAGCCGGCGTTGTAGCACTGGAATCAGCTGCAGGCTTGGAACCGTTGCATGCCGACAATGCCACTACCAGCGCGGCCAGCGTAAGAATCTGCTTCATTGTTTTCTCCTTGACTGCATCGTTGCCGATCGAGAACACACTGACATGCGACTCGACCTGATGTTGGCGCATGCCTTTGCATCATCCCGTGAAAGACATGGATACGGAAAGCCGCATCTGCCGCGCCGATGGTGGAATGCAGGCGAGCTGGTCGTCAATCGGACACGGCCCGAGTTGCGGGGATCATTCATCGTTGAGCCCAGCACTGCCGACGGGAACAGTCGCCGCCAATGACGCGGCGGCCTGTTTCACCGCGCGCGATGTTCAGCCGGCTTGTTCAACCAGATAGTCCAGTTCGTCTTCATCGAAACCGGCCAACAGGCGCGCTTCCAGATTGAAGGGCCCGCGCAGATAGCCACCGGCGTATTCGCCCAGCAGCTCTTTGAAACGCTTGCGTGGCTCGACCCCAACGCGCGCGCAATACCAGTGGTACCAGCGCGTGCCTGCGGCGACATGGGCCACTTCTTCGCGCAGGATCACCTCCAGCACGTCGGCGGTAACGCCATCTCCCAGCGAGCGCAGCTTGCTGATCATCGCCGGCGTCACATCCAGGCCGCGCGCTTCCAGTACCCGCGGCACCAGAGCCATGCGTGCCAAGCCGTCGTGCGCGGTCTTCTCGCACATTTCCCACAGGCCGTTATGGGCGGGGAAATCAGCGTAGTCGTGGCCATGTACCAATAGCCGATCACGCAGCAATACGAAGTGGCGCGACTCATCATCGGCGCAGCTCACCCAATCGGCGTAGAAGCTGCCCGGCAGGCCGCGGAAGCGATAGACCGCGTCCCAGGCCAGGTCGATGGCATTGAGTTCGATATGGGCGATGGCGTGGATGAAAGCAGCGCGTCCATCCATTGATCCCAGGCCACGACGCGGCAGGTCGCGTGGGTGCACCAGCACCAGTTGCGGCGGGCGGCCCGGCGCGCGGATCGGTTCGGGCTGTGGCGCTTCTGCCGGCAGCTTCAATGTGCCAGCGCGGTAGCGCGCGGCGTAGTGCTGGGTAAGCGCGACTTTTTCAAGCGGATCGGCGGCGGCCATGCAGATGCAGGCGGCGTCGAGCAGGGAGAAGTCGGCTGCTTCGGGCGGTGCTGCGAATGCTTGGTTGGTTATGGACGGCAGTGCTTGTTGCGGGTTCATGGGTGCTCACATGTTGCCGCTTCGTTCTGCCCTCACCCCAACCCCTCTCCCGCAGGGAGAGGGGCTTATGAGTCAGGCGCGGCGCTGGGTCTTGGCTTCGTCCGAACGCAATTGTTGGATGCGCTCGAAGTAACCCGGCTCGATGCCGGTGACGTATTCGCCGTTGAAGCAGGACGAATCGAATTCCTTCAGTTCCGGGTTGCCTTCACGCACGGCGACTTCCAGGTCTTCCAGGTCCTGGTAGACCAGCCAGTCGCAGCCCAGGTGCTGCTCGATTTCCTCGACGCTGCGGTTGTGCGCAACCAGTTCTTCGGCGGCCGGCATGTCGATGCCGTAGATGTTCGGGAAACGCACCGGCGGCGCGGCGCTGGCCAGGTAGACCTTGCGTGCGCCGGCATCGCGCGCCATCTGCACGATCTGCTGGCTGGTGGTGCCGCGCACGATGGAGTCATCCACCAGCAGCACCACGCGGTTGCGGAACTCCAGGTGGATGGGGTTGAGCTTGCGACGCACGGATTTCACCCGCTCACCCTGCCCCGGCATGATGAAGGTGCGGCCGACGTAGCGGTTCTTGACGAAGCCTTCGCGGTACTTCACGCCGAGCACGTTGGACATTTCCAGCGCGGCATCGCGCGAGGTGTCCGGGATCGGGATGATGGTATCGATGTCATGGTCCGGACGCAGGCGCAGGATCTTCTCGCCGAGTTTCTGGCCCATGCGCATGCGCGCCTTGTGCACCGACACGTTGTCCATCATCGAGTCGGGGCGCGCGAAGTACACGTATTCGAAGATGCACGGCGTCTGCTGGGTATTGGTCGCGCAGATCTCGGTGAACAGCTCGCCGCGCTCGGTGATGACCACCGCTTCACCCGGCGCCACATCGCGCATGCGCTCGAAGCCGAGCACATCCAGCGCCACCGATTCGGAAGCCACCGCGTACTCGACGCCTTCGGCATGGTTGCGCTTGCCCAGCACCAGCGGGCGGATGCCGTGCGGGTCGCGGAAGGCCACCAGGCCCAGGCCCAGCACCACGCTGACCACCGCATAGCCGCCCTTGCAACGCCGGTGCACGCCGGCCACGGCGCGGATCGCCGCTTCCGGGGTCAGCATGCGCTGTGCGTCCAGCTCGTAGGCGAACACGTTCAACAGCACTTCGCTGTCCGAGTCGGTATTGATGTTGCGGCGGTCGGCCTCGAACACCTGGCGACGCAGCGCCTCGGTATTGATCAGGTTGCCGTTGTGCGCCAGCGCGATGCCGTACGGCGAGTTGACGTAGAACGGCTGTGCCTCGTCGGTACCTTCCGAGCCCGCGGTCGGGTAGCGCACATGGGCGATGCCGATGCGACCCTGCAGCAGTTCCATGCGGCGCTCGTCAAATACGTCACGGACTAGGCCGTTGGCCTTTTCCACGCGCAGGCGAGTGCCGTCAGCGGTAGCGATACCGGCCGCATCCTGGCCACGGTGTTGGAGGACGGTCAGGCCGTCATAAAGCTGCCCGGCGACGTTCTGGTTGCCGACGATTCCGACGATGCCACACATGTTGCGCGATCTCCGCTGGGCGATGCCCGTTAACGTGAAGGTGGCCGTGCCTGGCCCTGAGGCTCAACCCGTATCGGCTTGAGTTGACCCGGGCGCACCTGCGCCGGATCGATATTGGAGGGCAACGCCCCCGCCGGGTCAGCTCGGCCTTGCTCTGCGCTGCGCTGGCGGGGATCAAAACGCGTCCCTTCCAACGGCGCCGGCAGCAAGCCACT
Source organism: Stenotrophomonas sp. STEN021 (assembly GCF_056760175.1). Classification (NCBI taxonomy): domain Bacteria; kingdom Pseudomonadati; phylum Pseudomonadota; class Gammaproteobacteria; order Lysobacterales; family Lysobacteraceae; genus Stenotrophomonas; species Stenotrophomonas sp. STEN021. Next base: position 18,911 of record NZ_JBRREH010000074.1, read on the forward strand.
GCCCGCATCTGCTTCGTTCGGTCCGCCATTATCGCCTGCCAGCACCGACTTACCCAAGTCCATCAGCGCCATTGCCGGCGATTCAGGCGGCTGCGGCAGCTTTTTGCGTGCCCAGTCAGCCATCGGCTGCAGCCAAGGCACCACGCTGGACTGACGCCAGCCAGGCTCCTCGTCCATGGAGGTGAAGCCCAACAGCAGGACCGCCAGTACCGCCAACAGCACCCCGCGCACCGCGCCCAAGGCCAGACCGAGCAGCCGATCCGGCCATTTCAGCAGGACCGTGGCATCGACCACGCCACGCAGCAGGCGTCCGACCAGCGTCGCTGCCAGCAGCACAGCGATGAATACCAGCAGGTAGCCGCCGGCATAATCGCCAGCACTGGGCTGGCCTTGATCGGCGAGCAACAAGGCGGCGCGCGCGCCATAGTAGAAGGCGGCGGCAGCGGCCAACAGCCAATTCACCACGCCTAGAACAGTCGCCAACAGCCCACGCATCAGCCCGAACAGGGCCGACACGCCGATCAGCGCCAACAACACCAGATCAATCACCGCGCGCCTCGCAGGTACGCCGCGAGGATGCGCAACGGGTCAACAGGGCGCAGCGCCGCATCAAGGGTGCGGGCGGACCATGCCGGCGATGCCGACCTTGGCCGCGACCTGCGCCTTGAGTTGTTCAGCCTGCTCGCGGCTGGCCACCGGCCCGATGCGGACGCGGTTGAGCACGCCGTTGTCGGTGCGCACCTGCTCGACAAAGGCACTGAAGCCGGCGGCACGCGCACGATCGCGTAGTGCGTTGGCATCGGCAGCCTGGCCGAAGGCACCCAACTGCACGGCGAAACCCACACCACTGGCAGCGGGCGCGGCCGGGGTGGTAACGGCCGGCTTGGCCGGGGTTGCCGCTACCGGCTTGGGCGGTTCAGGGCGGGCCGGTTCAGGCTTCGGGGCTTCAGGCTTGGGCGCTGCGGGTTTTGGTGCTGCCACGACCGGCTTGGCCGGCTCCGGCGGCAAGGCCTCGGTGCGCACCGGTGCGGTGTTCGAGGCGGCCACAGGGGTGCTGCTGGTGGCCGGTGGGGCGGCAGCGGTCGGTGCAGCAACTGCGTTTTCGGCAGCGGCGTTGAGCACCACCACCTGCGCATTCACGTCGTTGCGGACCTTGCCTGCTTCCAGCCGCACCAGTTCAGCCTGGGCACGATCGGCATACGGGCCGATGCGCACACGCCAGGCCGGGCGACCGTTGATGGTGTCGGCCTGGCGGAAGCCTGGCAGATTGGATTTCTTCAAATGCGCGATCACCGCGTCGGCATCCGCCTCGCTGCCATAGGCACCGAAATTGACCGCGTAGTTGCCGGCGGCGGTAGCCGGCGGCAGGCCGGTGGCAGGCTGCTCGACGGCAGCGGCCACGCTGGTTTCCGGCTGCGCAGCCGGCATGCCCAAGGCGCCGCCGGCCGGTGCGCCCGGCGCTACCAGTGGCAGTTCACGGGTTTCATACTGGCCCTCGGCCGGTGCCACAGGTGCGCTCAGCGGCACGTCCTGTACGCCACTGTCCGGCGCAGGTCCTTTGACCAGCATCGGCAGGAAGATTACGGCCAAGGCCACCAGAACGATGGCACCAATCAGTCGCTGTTTCAGAGGAGTTTCCACAATTGGCGTATGCGCGGCGCGGCGGAGTGCCCCGGTGATTATATGCGGGGCACGCGCAGCAGCGTCTTAGTCAGCTGAACGGAGTAGTGGCAGTGCTTCGGCCACCGTATGGAAGGAGCCGAACACCAGCACCCGATCGCCTTGCCGGGCCTGCGCCAATGCAGCGTCAAGTGCCTTGGCGACGCTGTCGGACAAGTTGGCATCAGCGGCAGCGGTCTGCGCCAGACGCTCGTGCAGCTGCGCAGCGGTTTGCCCACGCGCGCCTTCCAGCCCGCCCAGGAACCAGCCATCAACCTGCGCCTGCAGGGCTTCAACCACACCCGCAGCATCCTTGTCGGCCAGCGCGGCATAGACCGCGAACGTGCGGCCCTGCACTGGCTCAACCTTCAATGCTGCAGCCAAAGCGCCAGCGGCCTGCGGGTTGTGGCCTACATCCAGCAACACTTCAACGCCGTCGCGCTCAAAACGCTGCAGGCGCCCGACTACCTGCGCATCAGCCACACCCTGCGCCCACGCAGCGCGCGGTACCGGCTTGTCCAAGGCGCGCAAAGCAGCAACCGCGGTAGCAGCATTGTTGCGCTGGACCGGCGCCCACAAGGCCGGCTGCGGCAGCTCCAGGCGGAACGAGACATCACGCCAGCGCCACAACCCGGCATCAATGTCCTCGGCGAAGAAATCGCTGCCGAAACGGATCGCGTTGGCTCCGAGCACATAGGCGCGACGCAGCACGCTGGAGGGCGGATCGATCTCGCCGAGGATCAGCGGCTTCCAGCCGCGGATGATGCCGGCCTTCTCCTGGCCGATGGCTTCACGATCATTACCCAACCAATCAGCGTGGTCGATATCGACGGTGGTAATCACCGCCACATCGGCGTCGATGATGTTGACCGCATCCAGACGCCCACCGAGGCCGACTTCCAGCACCGCCAATTCCAGTCCAGCCTGCTGGAACAGCCACAACGCGCACAGCGTGCCGTACTCGAAATAGGTCAGCGCGGTATCGCCGCGAGCGTCTTCGACCGCGTTGAAGCCGGCTACCAGACTGGCATCATCCACTTCCTTGCCATCGATGCGCACGCGCTCGTTGTAGCGCAGCAGGTGCGGCGAGGTGTAGGCCCCCACCTTCCATTCCGCAGCCCGGGCGATGGACTCGATGAAGGCCACGGTCGAACCCTTGCCATTGGTGCCGCCGACCACGATGCAATGCTCGGCCGGCTGCCCCAGCTGCATGCGCTTGGCGACTTCGCGCACGCGCTCCAAGCCCATTGCGATGGCTTGCGGGTGCTGCTGTTCGATATGGGCAAGCCACTGTTCAAGCGTGGCGGGATGAGCGGAAGACATGCGTAAAGACTCTCGGGATCATGGGCCGGCACGAAAAGCCGGCTGCGCGTTGCGCGCGGGAATGGTGCCCATGATACAGCGGCGGCTGCGCACAGCCGCCAAGCTTGCCGGCATGTCATACCGGGACGGGTAGTGCCGAGCCATGCTCGGCAGGGGCTTCACCAGCATCCCATCAGTCCGGGGGTTGCAGGAGCGGCGCAAGCCGCGAAGCCACAGCAAGATCAGAAGCGGTAAAGCCAACCCCTCCCCAACCCTCCCCTTCGCTACGCGAAAGGGAGGGAGCAACTGCGGCAAAGCGAGGGAGCGTAGTGCCGGGCCAGCTCGGCAGGGGCTTCACCGGTAGAGCCTCAGCCCGGAGGGTTGTAGGAGCGGCGTAAGCCGCGAAGCCACAGCAAGATCAGAAGCGGTAAAGCCAACCCCTCCCCAACCCTCCCCTTCGCTACGCGAAAGGAAGGGAGCAACTGCGGCAAAGCGAGGGAGCGTAGTGCCGGGCCAGCTCGGCAGGGGCTTCACCGGTAGAGCCTCAGCCCGGAGGGTTGTAGGAGCGGCGTAAGCCGCGAAGCCACAGCAAGATCAGAAGCGGTGAAGCCAACCCCTCCCCAACCCTCCCCTTCGCTACGCGAAAGGGAGGGAGAAACGCACGCCCTCCCAGCCTTACAGCGCGCGGTGCTTGGCTTCACCAAAGAACGGCGTGTGGTGGGCGCAGTCGTTCAGGCGCACCACTTCCAGATGCTCGACGTCCGGGCCTTCCAGCAGGTTCAAGGTGGTCGGCGCCTGGCGGAAGCTCCACAGCTTGGAAATCGGCAGGCCGAGGATCCTGCACAGGATGACGCGATTGACCGCGTCATGCGCGACCACCAGCAAGGTGTCGTCTTCGCCCAGCCCTTCAGCAGCAGCAGTCAGGCCGCGCCAGCTGCGGTCCAGCACCTGCCGCAGCGATTCGCCACCGGGCATCAGCACGGTATCGGGCTCCTCGCGCCAGGCGCGCAGGCGCGCCGGGTCTTTCTCATCGATCTCGCTGGCGAGCAGGCCTTCCCACTCACCGTGGGCGATTTCCTGCAGGTCCGGCTCGGTGAGCAGCATGGATTCGCGTGCGCTGCCCAATGCGGCCTTGGCGGTGGCCTGCGCACGGCTCAGCGGCGAGGCCACCGCGCGGGTGATCTGCACGTCCGCCAGCCGCTCGCCCAAGGCCTTGGCCTGCGCCTCACCGACCGGCGAGAGGGGAATGTCGATCTGGCCCTGGTAGCGGCCTTCGGCGTTCCACGGCGTTTCGCCGTGACGGGCAAGCAGGATGCGCATGCAGCTGTTTCCATTGTGGTGGGGGTCCCGCCAGCTGTCCGCGACGGGAGGGGCATCATAGCCCGGCCGTGCGCCGATACCGCCCACGGTTTCCTTCGATACGGATCCTGCGCCGGCAACCGAGCCAACTGTGCACACGGTTTGCCGCAGCTGCCTGACCAGAGCGCAGCAGCAGCCGGCAACAGCACTGACGGCACGTTTACCTGCCCTGCGCAGGGGTTACCATGCCGGTTCCCTATCGGTGGCACAGCGTGACTTCCGCACGAGGGCAGCAACCTCAAGGCCCCAGAACGCGGCATGACCAGCACCCCCAGCTCTCCCAAGCAGTTCAAATTCAAGCTCTGGCATGAACGCCGCGACCGCTGGGTCGCAGTACTGGTTACTGCGGTGCTGCATCTGCTGATGTTGCTGCTCCTGCTGTACTCCAATCCACCGGTGGTGTCCTCGCCACAGGGCTCCTCCGGTGGCGGCCGCACCAAGGTCGATTTCGTCGGCGAAGCACCGCCGTCCACGGACCAGAGCAAGGTGCCGCCAAAGGACAAGCCCAACAAGACCACGCGTTCACAACCCAAGCCGACCACGCAGCGACGCAGCGAGGAGCGCAAGCCAGTGCCGGAAGCCCGCTATATCGAACCGCCGAGCGAGCCGGAGCAGGAAGAAACCAAGACCCAGGAGCTGGCCCAGACCCCGGCCGCGCCCGCAGCGGCTGCGAGCCCATCGGAAACCGTGCCGCGGCGTCCCCAGACCTGGACCGGGCGCCCGCCCGGCTCGATGGACAGGACCACCGCGCCGGACGATTACGGCCGATCCGCCGGCCAGGGCAATGACAGCGGCCGACGCATTGATCGCAGTGCCGGAGCACCGGCCATGGAAGTCGGCGGCTATCAGATCATCTACGACCTGCTCAGCGAGGAGAAGCTGCGCGCCTGGATGGACGGGGCCAAGGAGGTCAATGGCAAGAAGGAATTGTCGATCCCGCTGCCCGGCACCACCTACCTGATGGTCTGCCCAGCCGAAGTGGCGTTGCGCCGTGGCTCCAGCCAGTGCCGCATGCTGCAGGCCGGTTCACCGGAGTTGCAGGACATTGGCGATGCGCGCGAGTTCGTCATCGTGATGTACGTCTATCGCTACGGTGAGCTGCTGTGGCGTGGGCCCGGGCCCTACCGCTGAGTAGCAACGGGATATGTAGTTGCCCGCCAAGCGGCGGCCCCCCGTTTAAAATTAAAGCCAAAGACGCAAAAGGAGGGCCCAAAAGTAAGCCCGCGGCGCACCGCAAAAACCACCCCAAAA
>NZ_JBRREH010000075.1:0-24303 GCF_056760175.1 Stenotrophomonas sp. STEN021
CCCCACCCCCCCAAACAACCCCCCCCCCCCCCCCCCCCCCCCCCCGGGGGCCCATGGGGCGGGGTGCTGCGGCCGGACCCGTGGCCCCCACTACAACAAACAACAAATAAAAAACGGGGAAGCCGAAGCCTCCCCGTTCCTTGCATCACATCAACCGACAGCTGTTACAGCAGGTCGGCAACGCCGGCGCGCTCTTCTTCCAGCTCACCCAGGGTGATGTCGATGTACTTCCTGGAGAAGTCGTCGATCGGCAGATCCTTGACGATGGTGTATTCGCCGTTCTCGGTGGTTACCGGGAAGCCGAATACGACGCCTTCCGGAATGCCGTAGGAACCGTCGGACGGCACGCCCATGGTCACCCACTTGCCGTTGCTGCCCAGCACCCAGTCATGCACGTGGTCGATGGCTGCGTTGGCGGCCGACGCAGCCGAGGACAGGCCACGGGCGGCGATGATGGCCGCGCCGCGCTTGCCGACGGTCGGGATGAAGGTGTTGGCGTTCCATTCCTGATCGTTGATCAGCTCGGCAACCTTGGCACCGCCGGTGGTGGCGAAGCGGTAGTCCGGGTACATGGTCGGGCTGTGGTTGCCCCACACGGTGAAGTGCTCGAAGCTCTCCACGGTCTTGCCGGTCTTGGCAGCCAGCTGGCTCAGGGCGCGGTTGTGGTCCAGGCGCAGCATGGCGGTGAAGTTGCGCGGGTTCAGGTCCGGCGCCGACTTCATCGCGATGTAGGCGTTGGTGTTGGCCGGGTTACCGACCACCAGCACCTTCACGTCACGCTTGGCGACGGCGTTCAGGGCCTTGCCCTGCACGGTGAAGATCTTGGCGTTTTCCAGCAGCAGGTCCTTGCGCTCCATGCCCGGGCCGCGCGGACGCGCGCCAACCAGCAGGGCCACGTCGACGTCCTTGAAGGCCACCAGCGGGTCGGCGGTGGTCACCACGCCAGCCAGCAGCGGGAAGGCGCAGTCTTCCAGTTCCATGACCACACCCTGCAGGGCGGCCTGGGCCTTTTCGTTGTCGATTTCGAGCAGCTGCAGGATGACCGGCTGATCCTTGCCCAGCATTTCGCCAGAAGCGATGCGGAACAGCAGTGCATAACCGATATTGCCGGCAGCGCCGGTTACGGCAACACGAACGGGTGCTTTCATGGGGGTTTCCTCTGCTAAGAAGCGGTTGTGGGGGTAAGGCCGGGCATGCACAGGCGCGCTGGCCCGGCTGGAATCAGAAACGGCCACCTTGTCAGGTGGCCGTCGGAGTCAATCAGGCGGCGAGGATCTTGTTCCACTCGGCGACGCGGTCGGCCTTGGCGGCCAGCACGGCGTCGGTATCGCCTTCCAGGGTGATCTTGTTGATCGCATCGCCCTGCTGGATCGCGTCAACCACGTCCAGGCCTTCGAGCACCTTGCCAAACACGGTGTGCTTGCCATCGAGCCAGTCGGTCTTGATGTGGGTGATGAAGAACTGGCTGCCGTTGGTGTTCGGGCCGGCGTTGGCCATGGACAGCACGCCGCGCTCGTGGCGCACGCCATTCTTGGTTTCATCTTCAAAACGGTAGCCCGGGCCGCCGCGGCCGGAGCCTTCCGGGCAGCCGCCCTGGACCATGAAGTCGGCGATCACGCGGTGGAACGCCAGGCCGTCATAGAAGCCGTGCTTCACCAGGTTGACGAAGTTGGCCACGGTCAGCGGTGCCTTGTCGGCATACAGCTCGATCTTGATCGGGCCGCGGGAGGTGTCGAAATTGGCGATCAGCGACATGGGAAATCCTTAGTAAAGAAGACGACTCTCAATAGCCGCTTAGTTTACACCCGGCTCCGCCCGCGCTGCTGCCCTTGCCCTGCAGTCTGCTCGGAACAAGTATGAATGGGCTATCAGACGAGTCTGAACGGCAGTTTTCGCACAGCGGCGACATAGCGCTATAATGCTGGACTCATTTTCCCCATTTCACGGCACCGGCTGGCCGTCTTTCGCATGTCCATCGAAAATCTTCGCAACATCGCCATCGTCGCCCACGTCGATCATGGCAAGACCACCCTCGTCGACCAGCTGCTCAAGCAGTCCGGCACCCTGTCCGAGCGCACGGTACTTGCCGAGCGCGTGATGGACAGCAACGACCAGGAAAAGGAACGCGGCATCACCATCCTGGCCAAGAACACGGCCATTACCTGGGAAGACAAGAAGACCGGTACCAAAAACCGGATCAACATCGTCGATACCCCGGGACACGCCGACTTCGGTGGCGAGGTGGAGCGCGTGCTGTCGATGGTCGACTCGGTGCTGATCCTGGTTGACGCGATGGACGGCCCGATGCCGCAGACCCGCTTCGTCACCCAGAAGGCCTTCGCGATGGGCTTCAAGCCGATCGTCGTGGTCAACAAGGTCGACCGCCCGGGCGCCCGTCCGGAGTGGGTCATCGACCAGGTGTTCGACCTGTTCGACAAGCTCGGCGCCACCAATGAGCAGCTCGACTTCCCGATCGTCTACGCCTCGGGCCTGAACGGCTACGCCGGCCTGGAAGACACCGTCCGCGACGGCGACATGACCCCGCTGTACGAAGCGATCATGAAGTACGTGCCGGTGCCGGAAGTCGAGGCCGACGGCCCGTTCCAGATGCGCATCAGCCAGCTGGACTACAACAACTTCGTCGGTGTGATCGGCATTGGCCGCATCCAGCGCGGCAAGGTCAAGAAGAACCAGGCCGTCGCCGTGATCGACCGTGAAGGCAAGAAGCGCCAGGGCAAGGTCCTGCAGGTGCTGGGCTTCATGGGCCTGGAGCGCATCGAAGTCGACGAAGCACAGGCTGGCGACATCATCGCCATCTCCGGCATCCAGGAACTGACCATCTCCGACACCGTCTGCGCCCTGGACACCCCGGAAGCGCTGCCGCCGCTGACCGTCGACGAGCCGACCATCTCGATGACCTTCCAGGTCAACAACTCGCCGTTCGCAGGCAACAAGGACCTGTCCGGTGGCAAGTTCCTGACCAGCCGCCAGCTGAAGGAGCGCCTGGAGCGCGAGACCGTGCACAACGTGGCACTGAAGGTCGAGCAGCTTGAAGACGCCGACAAGTTCCTGGTCTCCGGCCGTGGCGAGCTGCACCTGTCGGTGCTGATCGAAACCATGCGTCGCGAAGGCTACGAGCTGGCCGTGTCGCGCCCGGAAGTGATCATCAAGGAAATCGACGGCCAGATGATGGAGCCGATCGAGCAGCTGGTGGTTGATATCGAAGAGCAGCACCAGGGCGGCGTGATGGAAAAGCTGGGTACCCGCAAGGGCCTGCTTGAAAACATGGAGTCCGACGGCAAGGGCCGTGTTCGCCTTGATTTCAAGATTCCGGCACGTGGCCTGATTGGCTTCCAGAACGAGTTCAAGACCCTGACCCAGGGTTCTGGCCTGCTGTTCCACGTGTTCGACCACTACGGCCCGAAGGAACAGGGCGCCATCGCCAAGCGCCTGAACGGCGTGATGATCGCCAACGCCCCGGGCGCCACCCCGGCTTACTCGCTGGGCCCGCTGCAGGAACGCGGCAAGCTGTTCGCTGCTGAAGGCGACAACGTGTACGAAGGCCAGCTGATCGGTATCCATTCCAAGGACAACGATCTGACCGTCAACGCGATCAAGACCAAGCCGCTGACCAACATGCGCGCTTCGGGCAAGGACGATGCGATCCAGCTGACCCCGGCAATCAAGTTCTCGCTGGAACAGGCCCTGGACTTCATCGACGACGACGAGCTGGTGGAAATCACCCCGAAGGAAATTCGTCTGCGCAAGAAGTTCCTGACCGAAAGCGACCGCAAGAAGGCCTCGCGCGGCGGCTGATTGTCTTGACTGACAAAACGCCCTACAACCCGGATCCGCATGCGCATCCGGGACTGGCAGCCATCGCGCTGCTGGAAGCAGGAAAGGCCGTACTGGCCTTTCTCGCTGCGGCTGGCCTGGAGATTTCCGGGCCGGCTCCGCTTCGCAACATCATCAATGCCCTGATCCACCGCATAGGTGGCGACCCCGAGAACGGCGCGTTCTCCTCGCTGCTGGGCATGATCACCCCCGATACCGTTCACCTCGGCGCCGCTGTACTGGTCGGCTACGGGCTGCTGCGCCTGCTTGAAGCCTGGGGCCTGTGGCGCGCCAAGGCCTGGGCCTCATGGCTGGGCTGCATCTCCGCCGCGCTCTACCTGCCGCTGGACTTCTACGCCATCGTCAAACACCCCGGCTGGGCCTCGTGGCTGCTGCTGGCGGTCAACCTGCTCGTCGTCTGGGTACTGGCCCGCGACCTCGGCAAACGCCACCGCAAGCGCTAGCGCCTCCCCTGTAGTGCCGAGCCATGCTCGGCATTGGGCCTGCCCCAAAATGCCAAACGCCCCACCTGTAGTGCCGAGCCATGCTCGGCATTGGGCCTGCCCCAAAATGCCAAACGCCCCACCTGTAGTGCCGAGCCATGCTCGGCATTGGGCATTACCGGTAACGCATCTTGCCGAGCATGGCTCGGTACTACATCAGAACATCAGAGCTGCCAGCCCCATCTGCACCAAGCATATGGATAGTCCTGCGGCCGTTCGCATAGGCCTGCCCGCACCGGGTTGTGCAGCAGATAGTTGGCTACGCCACGCAGCGACTCATCGCGCCGGATTGCATGATCGTGATAGCCGGTCTGCCAGATGGAACCTGCGCCACCAACAGACCTTGCTGACCGCGATTTCAAGCGCTGCATGCACCCACCCAGCGATCCGGATTGAAGCTGCAGCAGCCAATGCAGGTGATCGGGCATTACCACCCAGGCAAGGTTGTGACAAATGTCGGCGAGTTCGCAGTGTCGCAACGCCTCAATGACCTGCTCTGCGTTCCTGCGATTCGCAAACAGCGGCACACGCCCTGCGGTTACCGTGGTGATTGAATAGATGTTGCTGGGCAGCGAGAAACGCCCGTGGCGCAGTTTTTGACTGGACATCGCTAAAGCCTGAGGCTGGCGACCAAGAACGTCCGTCGGTGAACCAATGCCCCACTTGTAGTGCCGAGCCATGCTCGGCAGGGGCTTGCCCCGTGAATCTGCGGCCCAGGTGTAGTGCCGAGCCATGCTCGCAAGATGCGTTACCGGTAATGCCCAATGCCGAGCATGGCTCGGCACTACACCTGGGCTGCAGATTTACGGGGCAAGCCCCTGCCGAGCATGGCTCGGCACTACAGGTATGGCCGTCAGCCTTGCTTGCGGACGATGGCCATGGCGATTTCCAGCGACTGCTCGTAGTTCAGTCGTGGGTCGACGCTGGAACGGTAGGCACGCCCCAGATCACGCTCGGTGAGCTCACGCGCGCCGCCGGTGCACTCGGTGACATCCTCGCCCGTCAGCTCCAGGTGCACGCCTCCCAGGCGCGTACCGGCCGCTGCGTGCAGGTCGAAGGACATCTCAACCTCGCTGCGGATATTGTCGAAGCGACGGGTCTTGTAGCCGTTGCTGGTGCTCTCGGTATTGCCGTGCATGGCGTCGCAGACCCACAGCACGCGGCGGCCATCGCGCTTGATCGCATCCAACAGCGGCGGCAGCTTGTCGGCAATCTGGCCCGCGCCCATGCGATGGATGAAGCTCAGCCGGCCCGGCTCGTCTTCCGGATTCAGTACATCGATCAAGCGCAGCAGCTGATCCGGCTGTACCGAAGGCCCGACCTTGATCGCAATCGGGTTGCGCACACCTCGCAGGTACTCCACGTGCGCGCCATCCAATGCAGCGGTGCGCATGCCGATCCACGGGTAGTGCGTGCTGAGGTTGAACCAGCCGTTCTGGCGCGGCACCTGCCGGGTCAGCGCCTGCTCATACGGCAGCAGCAATGCCTCGTGCGAGGTGTAGAAGTCCACGCGGTTGAGGTTGTGCACCTGCGAGCCCGACAAGGTCTCCATGAAGCGCACAGCGTCGCCGATCGAGGCCACCATCTTCTGGTATTCCTCGGCCAGCGGCGAGCAGCGCATCCAGGCCAGGTTCCAGTACTCGGGATGGTGCAGGTCGGCGAAGCCGCCGTCGATCAGCGCACGCACGAAGTTCATGGTCAGCGCCGAGCGCGAATGCGCCGTGATCATCCGCTGCGGATCGGGCACGCGTGCGGCCTCGGTGAACGCCGGTGCATTGATCACGTCGCCGCGATAGCTGGGCAAGGTAACGCCGTCGCGGGTTTCGGTATCGGCCGAGCGCGGCTTGGCATATTGGCCGGCAAAACGGCCAACGCGGATCACCGGCATACGCAGGCCGTGCACCATGACCAGGCTCATCTGCAGCAACACCTTGAGCCGGTTGGAAATCGTGCCCGACTCGCAGTCGACGAAGTTCTCCGCGCAATCGCCGCCCTGCAGCAGGAAGCGCTTGCCTTCCTGCGCCTCGGCCAGCTGCTGCTTGAGCGCGAAAATCTCCCACGAGGTCACCAGCGGCGGCAGCTGCCGCAACTCGGTCAACGCCGCCTCCAGCGCCTGCGGATCGGGATACGTCGGCATCTGCAGCGCGGGCTTGCCACGCCAGCTATCCGGCGCCCAGCTGTTGGCGGTGGCGACGGATGACGGGGAGGAGGAAGCGTTCATGCAGATACCAATTGAGGAAGTGAAAGAATCAGATCAAACGTTTTTTACGTGTGCGCAGGCCGGCATACAGCGCCCAACCGGCAAGCAGTACGAACCACACCAGGCTCCACATCGGCATGCTCAGGCCGAGGAAGGTCCAATCGATGTTGCCGCAGTCACCGGTACCGGTCAGCACGGTGCGGAACACCTCGAACGGGCCCATGGTTTCAGCAAGAAAGCTCAGCGGCGGGCCGCAGCTGCTACCCAGGTCCTTCGGCAACAACTGCACGTAGACGTGACGCCCGGCGATGCCGGCACCCACCAGCGCCGCCAGCAACGTCAATACGCCATAGCCGGCACGACCGCCGCGACTTGTCGGCCCGTGCATGGCGCCCAACAGGAACAGCACGCCAACGGCAGCAAATGCGATGCGCTGGTAGATGCACAGCGGGCACGGCTCCAGCCCCATCTGGATCTGCATGTAGATCGCAAATGCGAGCAGGCCAGCGCAGGTCAGGAAGCCCAGCAGGCATTGCGCGCGGAAACTCCAACGCAAAGGGTTCATCGCAACTTTCCGGATTGAACAATGCAACAAGAGTAACAGGCCATCCACGCGCGATCAGCACTGATGCCAGCTGTAACCACATCAACAAAAAAGCCCGGCGTAGGCCGGGCTTCTCTTGCATCCGTCGATGGATGGAAGCGTGCGATTACTCGCCGACTTCTTCCGCAACGGCGACCGGACGGTCAACCAGTTCGACGTAGGCCATCGGAGCATTGTCGCCAGCGCGGAAGCCGCACTTCAGCAGGCGCAGGTAGCCGCCCGGACGGTTGGCGTAGCGCGGGCCCAGGATGGTGAACAGGACGCCAACGGCTTCCTTGTCACGCAGGCGGGCGAACGCCAGACGACGGTTGGCAACCGAGTCAACCTTGGCCAGGGTGATCAGCGGCTCGGCAACGCGGCGCAGTTCCTTGGCCTTCGGCAGGGTGGTCTTGATCAGCTGGTGCTTGAACAGCGACGCAGCCATGTTCTTGAACATTGCTTCGCGGTGGGCGCTGGTGCGGTTGAACTTGCGGCCCGACTTCATGTGACGCATGGGTGTATTCCTTGGTTAATGGTGAGACGTTGGACTTCGTTGTCGCCATCCTGGCGTTGAAAGTGGACTGCGGATGGTCCTGGTCACCCGTCCTGGACGACCGGCATTGCGGCGTTGTTTAACCGTCAATGCGGGTACTGCTGAAACAATATTCCCCCGCATGGTCACCCATGCGGGGGAACAGGTATTGCTTATCAGCCGAGCATGCCGTGAGCGGCGACACCGGCCGGCGGCCAGTTCTCCAGCTTCATGCCGAGCGACAGACCGCGCTGGGCCAGCACTTCCTTGATCTCGGTCAGCGACTTCTTGCCGAGGTTCGGGGTCTTGAGCAGTTCGACTTCGGTCTTCTGGATCAGATCGCCGATGTAGTAGATGCTCTCAGCCTTGAGGCAGTTGGCCGAACGCACGGTCAGCTCCAGGTCGTCGATCGGGCGCAGCAGCACCGGATCCACGCCGTTGTTGGCCGGCTTGGCTGCACCGCGGTCGCGGTGGGTGAAATCGCCGAACACCGACAGCTGATCGCTGAGGATGTCGGCCGCGGTGCGGACAGCTTCCTCGGCATCGATCGTGCCGTTGGTTTCGATATCAATGACCAGCTTGTCCAGGTCGGTACGCTGCTCGACGCGAGCGGCTTCCACCGCATAAGCGACGCGGCGGACCGGCGAGAACGAAGCGTCCAGCACCAGACGACCAATCGCACGCGATTCTTCGTCCGGACGACGACGTGCGGCAGCCGGCTGGTAGCCGAAGCCACGCTCGACCTTCAGACGCATGTTGATCGCAGTGTCCTTGGTCAGGTTGCAGATCACATGGTCGCCGTTGATCACTTCGACGTTGTGGTCAACCTTGATGTCGGCAGCGGTGACAACACCCGGACCCTGCTTGGACAGGGAAACGGTGGCGCTGTCGCCGGTGTGCATACGGATCGCCACGTCCTTCAGGTTCAGCAGGACGTCAAGCACGTCTTCCTGCAGGCCTTCCAGAGTGGTGTACTCGTGCAACACGCCGTCGATCTCGACTTCGGTAATGGCGAAGCCCGGGATGGACGACAGCAGCACGCGACGCAGGGCGTTGCCCAGCGTATGCCCGTAACCACGCTCCAAAGGCTCGATCACGACCTTGGCGCGGGTCTCGGTAAGGCGTTCGATCTGCGGACCGCGAGGACGCAGAACCTGGTTTGCGGTAACCGTCATGTTGCGGGTTCTCCTGCGAACCTCCGGTGCAACCCGGAGGTTCTCCATTGTGAATTACTTCGAATACAACTCGACGATCAGCGCTTCGTTGATATCCGCAGGCAGGTCCGCACGATCCGGCACAGCCTTGAAGACGCCGCTGAACTTCTTCGAATCGACTTCGACCCACGACGGGCTGAGGTCGTGCTGTTCGGCAACGACCAGGGCTTCCTGGACGCGCAGCTGCTTGGCAGCCTTCTCGGACAGCGCAATCGCGTCGCCGGCCTTGATCTGGTACGAAGCCAGGTTGACCGACTTGCCGTTGACCGTGACACCGCGGTGCGAGACCAGCTGACGAGCAGCCGGACGGGTCACTGCGAAGCCCATGCGGTAGACGACGTTGTCCAGACGGGTTTCCAACAACTGCAGCAGGTTCTCGCCGGTGTTGCCCTTCTTGGTCGAGGCCTTCTTGTAGTAGTTGCGGAACTGACGCTCCAGCAGACCGTAGATACGCTTGACCTTCTGCTTTTCGCGCAGCTGGGTAGCGTAGTCGGACAGCTTGCCCTTACGGGCAGTGGCGCCGTGCTGGCCGGGCTTCTGCTCCAGCTTGCACTTGGAATCCAACGCGCGGGCCGGGCTCTTCAGGGAGAGGTCGGCGCCTTCGCGGCGGGCGAGCTTACAGGTAGGACCGATATAACGAGCCATTTCTTATCGCTCCTTTAGACGCGACGCTTCTTCGGCGGACGGCACCCGTTGTGCGGGATTGGCGTCACGTCGATGATGTTGGTGATCTTGTAGCCGACGTTGTTCAACGAACGTACGGCCGACTCACGGCCCGGACCCGGACCCTTGATGCGGACTTCCAGCGACTTCAGGCCGTAATCCAGCGCAGCCTTGCCAGCCTTTTCGGCGGCAACCTGAGCAGCAAACGGAGTCGACTTACGCGAACCACGGAAGCCAGCGCCACCGGAGGTCGCCCAGGACAGTGCATTGCCCTGACGGTCGGTGATGGTCACGATGGTGTTGTTGAACGAAGCGTGGACGTGGGCAACGCCATCAGTGATGACGCGCTTGATCTTCTTCTTGGTTTTTGCAGCAGCGGGCTTAGCCATTATCTAGGTCCCTTACTTCTTCAGAGCCTTGCGCGGACCCTTACGGGTACGTGCATTGGTCTTGGTGCGCTGACCACGCAGCGGGAGACCACGACGGTGACGCAGGCCGCGATAGCAGCCCAGGTCCATCAGGCGCTTGATGGCAATGCCGATTTCGCGACGCAGATCGCCTTCAACGATGTACTTGCCCACTTCCAGGCGCAGACGATCGATTTCCGGTTCCGACAGATCGCGGATCTTGGTGGTCGAAGCAACGCCTGCGACTTCGCAGACCTTCTTCGAACGGGTACGGCCGATGCCGTAAATGCTTTGCAACCCGACCCAGACGTGCTTCTGGGCTGGCAGGTTGACGCCTGCAATACGCGCCATGACGCGGTTCTCCAGCTGAGTGATGGCCGACTGCGCACCACAGGGCGCGCCAATCCGGCAGGATGGATCAAAAAAGTGAACTAGCGATACTAACAAGGTCTCGGTTTGCTTTGAAGTCGTGGAACGCAACGTTCCACAGACCCGGCGTGGGGAGTGTGCCCATGCTCCGGCGCCGGATGTGCCTGGCTGGGAGAGTCATCTCCAAGCCGCCCGCGCTACTCCCGCGCGGAACAACCACATCACACCCCCACCCGAAACCGCTGCAGGGGCCGCCCTTCTGTTTGGAAAGCCGCCCCGGGAACCGGAGCGGGTTTCTCGCTATGAAGCGGAAAGTATAACCGGTGAATCAGCCGCGTGCAAAACCGCCGCGGTTGCCACCCTTCAGGTTGGCCTTCTTCAACAGGCTCTCGTACTGGTGCGACATCAGATGCGCCTGAACCTGGGCGATGAAATCCATCACCACCACCACCACGATCAGCAGCGAGGTGCCGCCGAAGTAGAAGGAGGCATTGAGCTGGGTACGCATGATTTCCGGCAGCAGGCAGACGATCACCAGGTACAGCGAGCCAGCAGCCGTCAAGCGGGTCAGCACGGCATCGATGTAATCGGCGGTGGCCTTGCCCGGACGGATGCCCGGAATCAGCGCACCTGACTTCTTCAGGTTGTCAGCGGTTTCCTGCGAGTTGAACACCAGCGCGGTGTAGAAGAACGCAAAACCGGTGATCAGCGCAGCGAACACGATCATGTGCAGCGGCTCGCCCGGACCCAGCGCGTTGGCCACCTTCTGCAGCCACGTCGCCGAGCTGGCCTGGCCGGACCACATCGCCAGCGTTGCCGGGAAGGCAAGGATGCTGGAGGCGAAGATCGCCGGGATCACGCCTGCCATGTTGAGCTTCAGCGGCAGGAACGAGGTCTGGTTCATATAGGCATTACGGCCACCCTGACGGCGGGCGTAATTGACCGTGATACGACGCTGACCGCGCTCCACGAACACCACGAAATAGGTGAAAGCCAGCACCACCAGCACGATGATCAGCAACGAGATGAAGCTCATGTTGCCGTCACGGTAGGCTTCGACGGTGTGGATCACAGCAGCCGGCAAGCCAGCCACGATGCCTGCGAAGATGATCAGCGACACACCGTTGCCGATGCCACGCTCGGTCACCTGCTCACCTACCCACATCAGAAAAATGGTGCCCGCGGTGAGCGCGATGATCGCGGTCAACACGAAGCCCATACCCGGCGCATACACCACCGGTGCACCGCCCGGCGACACCTGGTTCTGCAGCGCGAGCGCGATACTGCCGCCCTGCACCACCGCCAGGAGCACCGCGCCAATGCGCGAATACTGGGTGATCTTGCGACGACCCGACTCACCTTCCTTCTGCATGGCCTTCAAGGCCGGGAAGATGTGGACCGCCAGCTGCATCACGATGGATGCCGAGATATACGGCATCACGTTCAACGCGAAGATACTGAAACGGTGCAGGGCGCCGCCCGAGAACATGTTGAACATGTCCACGATACCGCCGCCCTGCGCCTGCATCAGCGCAAGCATGGCATCGGGATTGACGCCCGGCACCGGCACATAACAGCCGATGCGATAGACGAGCAATGCCCCAAGTACGAACAGGAGGCGCTGGCGAAGTTCCGTGAACTTGCCTGCCCCTGCCGCGAGGTTACCGATGCCAGCTTGCGCCATGTTCCAGTTACTCCTGTACGCTGCCGCCGGCAGCTTCAATCGCGGCCTTGGCGCCGGCAGTAGCAGCAATACCCTTCAGGGTGAATGCCTTGCTCAGCTCGCCCTTGAAGACGACCTTGGCCTTCTTCGCGGTCGACGGGATCAGCTTGGCTGCACGCAGTGCGGCCAGGTCGATCTCACCAGCTTCCAGGCGATCAAGGTGGTAGGACAGCACTTCTGCAGTGTCCTTGGCCTTGTGCGAGAAGAAGCCGATCTTCGGCAGACGACGCTGCATCGGGGTCTGGCCGCCTTCGAAGCCAGCCTTGATCTTGCCGCCGCCCTTGCGAGCGAACGAACCCTTGTGGCCGCGGCCGCAGGTCTTGCCCAGGCCGGAGCCGATGCCGCGACCGACGCGGGTACGCTCGGTACGGGCGCCCGGTGCCGGGCTCAGTTCATTGAGACGCATAGTCATGGTCGATTACTCCTCAACCTGGACGAGGTACTGAACCTTGTTGATCAGACCGCGAACCTGCGGGCTGTCTTTCAGTTCACGCACATCATTGAGCTTGTTCAGGCCCAGGGCACGCACCGACAGGCGGTGACGCGACTGGGTGCCACGCAGGCCGCGCACCAGGCGCACCTTGACGGTCTTGACGGTTTCATTAGCCATGGTTCAGATCCTCCAACTTCTTGCCGCGCTTGGCAGCAATACGGGCCGGGGACTGCGCACCGGCCAGACCCTTCAGGGTGGCGCGGACCAGGTTGATCGGGTTACGCGAACCGGTTGCCTTGGCCAGGACGTTCTTCACGCCAACGGCTTCCAGCACGGCGCGCATGGCACCGCCGGCGATGACGCCGGTACCTTCCGAGGCCGGCTGCATGAACACGCGAGCTGCGCCGTGACCATCCTTGATGGTGTGCCACAACGTGCCGTTGTTCAGATCAACGCTGACCTGGTTCTTGCGGGCCTGCTCCATCGACTTCTGGTTGGCGACCGGCACTTCGCGTGCCTTGCCATAACCGAAGCCGACCTTGCCTTCGCCATCACCGACCACGGTCAGTGCGGTGAAGGTGAACTGGCGGCCACCCTTGACGGTCTTGCTGACGCGGTTGACCGCGACCAGCTTCTCGATCATGCCGTCGTCGATTTTCTCTTCGCGGTTACGGTCGCGATCGCGACCCCGCTGCTGACGCTCTTCTGCCATTTCGATTCCTTGATTGATTGGGTATGTACGGCTCGATGCCGCTTATGGTTGTGTAGTGAAGCAATGAATCGCCAGACGCTGCAGAAGAACGAAAGGCGCCCGGTACAAACCCGTACCGGCAGGCAGGCGGAAAGGGGCCAAAGGCCCCTTTCCTGTATTGCTTAGAACTGCAGGCCGCCTTCGCGGGCAGCATCAGCAAGCGCCTTGATGCGACCGTGGTAGCGGTAGCCCGAGCGGTCGAAAGCGACCTTCTCGATACCAGCAGCCTTGGCGCGCTCGGCGATCAGCTTGCCGACCTTGGTGGCAGCGTCGATGTTCTTGCCGCTCTTCAGGCCTTCCTTGACTTCGGCCTGTGCGGTGTTGGCAGCAGCCAGCACCTTGGAGCCGTCGGCGGTGAAGACCTGTGCGTACAGGTGCTGACCGGTGCGCAGCACCGACAGACGTGCCACGCCCAGGGTACGGATGTGCGAACGGGTCGACTTGGCGCGACGCAGACGGGCGATGTTCTTGTTCATGTTCTTTATCCTCGAAAGCTGAAAACCTAAGAATTAGGCCTTCTTGGCTTCCTTGCGAATGATGACTTCACCGGCGTACTTCACACCCTTGCCCTTATAGGGCTCCGGCGGACGGTAACCACGGATCTTGGCGGCGACTTCACCGACAACCTGCTTGTCCACGCCCTGCACGACGATTTCCGTCTGCGTCGGGGTCGACAGGGTGATGCCTTCCGGCGCCACGAACACGACAGGGTGGGAGAAGCCCAGCGACAGGTTCAGGTCCTTGCCCTGCATGGCAGCGCGGTAACCCACGCCGACCAGCTCAAGCTTGCGCTCGAAGCCTTCGGACACACCCTGCACCATGTTGGCCAGGATCGCACGCACGGTGCCGGCCAGCGCGTCGAAGGAGATGTCCTTCGGGCTCAGCGTGGCAACGCCGTTGTCGAGAGTGATTTCTACGCCAGCGGTTTTGTTCAGCGACAGGGTGCCCTTCGGGCCCTTCACGCTCACAACTTCCGGCTGGATGGTCAGTTCAACGCCCTTGGGCAGGTTGATCGGCTTCTTGGCTACGCGGGACATAGTGGACTCCTTCCCTTAGGCCACGAAGCACAGGACTTCGCCGCCGACGCCCAACTGGCGCGCCTGCGCATCAGTCATGATGCCCTTGGAGGTGGAAATGATGGCGACGCCCAGGCCGTTCAGGACCTTCGGCAGTTCAGACTTGCCACGGTACTGGCGCAGGCCCGAACGCGAGAAGCGCTTCAGGGTCGCGATGACCGGCTTGCCTTCGAAGTACTTCAGGACGATTTCGAGCTCGGCCTTGTTGTTTTCGATGTTGTTGACGCGCAGGTCGGTGATGTAACCCTCGTCCTTCAGGACCTGGGCAATGGCCACCTTGACCTTGGACGACGGGGCTTTCACCGTCTGCTTGCCAACCGCGGCCGCATTCTTGATGCGGACCAGCAGGTCGGCGATGGGATCAGTCATGCTCATGTAGATACCTTTGAGTGCACCGATATCCGCTTTCGCGAAAATCTCGTGTTTTCCTGGGATGGGCCAGGGCCCTTGACGCACCTGCCGCCATTTCGGGCAGGCAAGAAGCGGGATTATACGACAAAAAGCCCGACTTGCGTCGGACTTTTTGTTTTGCCTTCAGATTGACCCGAAAGCCCTGCTGGGCGGGCCTTTCGGTCCGCCCAGCGGGTTGTTGCTTACCAGCTTGCCTTGCGCAGGCCCGGCACGTCACCACGCATGGTGGCTTCGCGCAGCTTGTTGCGGCCGAGGCCGAACTTGCTGTACACGCCACGCGGACGACCCGACAGTTCGCAACGGTTGCGGTGGCGGCTCGGCGACGAATCGCGCGGCAGCTTCGACAACTTGGTTGCAGCCTCGATCTTCTCTTCGTAGCTCGCGTCCACCGAGGACACGATCTTCTTCAGAGCCGCACGCTTGTCGGCGTACTTCAGAGCCAGCTTCTTCCGCTTGATGTCGCGGTTGACCATTGAGGTCTTTGCCATTTCTGTATCCTCGACGAATCAGTTACGGAACGGGAACTTGAACGCTGCGAGCAGCGCCTTCGCTTCCGCGTCGGTCTTGGCGGTGGTGGTGATGGCGATATCCATACCGCGGATCGCGTCGACGGCGTCGAAGTCGATTTCCGGGAAGATGATCTGTTCCTTCACACCCATGTTGTAGTTGCCACGACCGTCGAACGAACGACCCGACACGCCGCGGAAGTCACGCACGCGCGGCAGCGAGATGTTGATCAGGCGATCCAGGAACTCAAACATGGTGTCACGACGCAGCGTGACCTTGCAGCCGATCGGCCAACCGTCACGGATCTTGAACGAAGCCACCGAGACGCGCGACTTGGTGACCACCGGCTTCTGGCCGGTGATCTTGGTCATGTCGGCAACGGCGTTCTCAAGAACCTTCTTGTTGGTCGCAGCTTCGCCCACACCCATGTTCAGGGTGACCTTGACCAGGCGCGGCACTTCCATCGGATTGGTGTAACCGAACTGCTTGGTCAGCGCCGGTACCACTTCTTCCTTGTAAAACTTTTCGAGACGTGAATTCATCGGTCAGTCCTTAGGCGTCGAGCGCCTCACCGCTGGAGCGGAACACACGCAGTTTGCGTCCATCCTCCAGCACCTTGAAGCCAACGCGCTCGCCCTTGCCCGAAGCCGGGTTCAGCACATTCACGTTGGAGATATGGATCGACGCTTCACGCTCGACCACGCCGCCGGCAACACCTGCCTGCGGGTTCGGCTTGGTGTGGCGCTTGACGATGTTCACGTTGGCGACGATCACACGATCGCCGTCGACGCGGACGACTTCGCCCTGCTTGCCCTTGTCCTTGCCGGTGTTGACGACGACCTGGTCGCCCTTCTTGATACGGTTAGCCATGATTATCTCCTGGCGCTCACAGAACTTCGGGAGCGAGCGAGACGATCTTCATGAACTTCTCCGAACGAAGTTCACGGGTCACCGGTCCGAAGATGCGGGTGCCGATCGGCTCTTGCTTGTTGTTGAGCAGGACCGCAGCGTTGCCGTCGAAACGGATCAGCGAGCCATCGGCGCGACGCACACCCTTGCGGGTACGCACCACGACGGCGTCATACACTTCACCCTTCTTGACTTTGCCGCGCGGAATTGCGTCCTTCACGGTGACCTTGATGATGTCGCCGATGTGGGCATAACGGCGCTTGGAACCACCAAGCACCTTGATGCACATCAGTTCCTTGGCACCGGAGTTGTCCGCAGCATCAAGGTAGCTCTGCATCTGGATCATGAGTCAGATCTCCTTATTCAGCCGCACGCGTGATGACTTCCACCACACGCCAGTTCTTGGTCTTGGACATCGGAGCAATCTCGGTCACGCGCACGACATCGCCTTCGTTGCAGGCGTTGTCGGCGTCGTGTGCGTGCAGCTTGGTCGAGCGCTTGATGTACTTGCCGTACAACGGGTGCTTGACCTGGCGCTCCACCAACACGGTGACCGTCTTGTCCATCTTGTTGCTGACGACACGGCCTTCGACCGTGCGCAGCGTCTTCTTTTCAGTATTTTCGCTCATAGCAGCCATCCTTACTTCGTGCTGCCGATCAGGTGCTTGACGCGAGCAATCTCGCGACGCACCCGGCGGGTTTCGTGGGTCTTCGGCAGCTGGCCGGTGACCTGCTGCATACGGAGCGAGAACTGCTCCTTACGCAGGTCGGTCAGGTGGGCCTTGAGTTCGTCAGCCGACTTCTCGCGGAGTTGTTTGATGTCCATCAGCGCACCGTCCGGGTTACGAAAGTGGTGGTCACCGAGAGCTTGGCAGCGGCCAGGCGGAACGCCTCGCGTGCCACTTCCTCGGTCACACCCTCGACTTCATAAATCATGCGGCCCGGCTGGATCTGGGCGACCCAGTATTCCACGCCACCCTTACCAGCACCCATTCGGACTTCGATGGGCTTCTTGGTGATCGGCTTGTCGGGGAACACACGGATCCACATCTTGCCGCCGCGCTTGACGTAGCGGCTGATCGAGCGGCGAGCCGCTTCGATCTGACGCGCGGTCAGCTGACCGTGGGCAGTAGCCTTCAGGCCGAACTCGCCGAAGCTGACGGCGTTGGCGCTCCAGCTCAGGCCGTCATTGCGGCCCTTGAACATCTTGCGGTATTTGGTTCGCTTGGGTTGCAACATTGCCGTTACCTCGCTTCACGAGCCGGGCGCGACGGACGGTCACCGCGGTCGCCGCGATCGTTACGATCGTTGCGCGGGCTGTCGTCCTGCTTTTCCTGGCCAACCTGGGAGAAATCAAAGACTTCACCCTTGTAGATCCAGACCTTGATGCCGATGATGCCGTAGGTGGTGCTGGCTTCAGCGAAACCGTAGTCGATATCCGCACGCAGGGTGTGCAACGGCACGCGGCCTTCGCGGTACCACTCCGAACGGGCGATTTCAGCGCCGTTCAAGCGGCCGCCGACGTTGACCTTGATGCCCAGGGCACCCAGGCGCATCGCGTTGCCGACCGAGCGCTTCATTGCACGGCGGAACATGATACGGCGCTCCAGCTGCTGCGCGATCGACTCGGCAACCAGCTGTGCGTCCAACTCCGGCTTGCGCACTTCGGTGACGTTGATGTGCGCCGGGACGCCCATCATTTCGCTCACTTCCTTACGCAGCTTTTCGATGTCCTCACCACGCTTGCCGATCACCACGCCCGGACGGGCGGTGTGGATCGTCACGCGAGCCGTCTTTGCCGGACGCTCGATGAGGATCTTGGAGATACCGGCCTGAGCAAGCTTCTTGCGCAGCATCTCGCGAACTTTCAGGTCGGCTGCCAGGTAACCAGCAAACTCGGCCTTGTTGGCGTACCACTTGGAGTTCCAGTCCTTGGAAATACCGAGGCGGATACCAACCGGATGAACTTTATGACCCATGGTCTTTATCCTTTCCGCTTACTTGCCGGCGCCCACAACCACAGTGATGTGGCTGGTGCGCTTGAGGATGCGGGTACCGCGGCCTTTCGCCCGCGCCATGAAACGCTTCAGGGTCGGACCTTCATCAACCATGATGGTCTGGACCTTCAGCTCGTCGACGTCAGCGCCCTGGTTGTTTTCGGCATTTGCGATAGCCGACTCCACCACCTTCTTGATCAGGTGGGCAGCCTTCTTATCCGAAAACTTCAGCAGGTTGACCGCACGCTCGGCCGGCAGACCGCGCACCTGGTCAGCGACCAGACGGGCTTTCTGCGCAGAGATGCGCGCGGAGCGCAGGATTGCTTTCGCTTCCATTGTCATCTCTCCTTACTTGCCCGACTTCTTGTCGCCACCGTGACCCTTGAAGGTCCGGGTGACGGCAAATTCGCCGAGCTTGTGGCCGACCATGTTCTCGTTGACGAGCACTGGAACGTGGTTCTTACCGTTATGAACGGCGATGGTGACGCCTACCATTTCCGGCAGGATCATCGAACGGCGCGACCAGGTCTTGATCGGCTTCTTGCTACCCGCAGCGGCCTCCACCTTCTTGACGAGGTGGTGATCGACGAACGGGCCCTTCTTAAGTGAACGTGCCATGGTCGATTAGCCCCTACGATCGCGGACGATGAACTGCTGAGTGCGCTTGTTATGACGCGTCTTGTAACCCTTGGTCGGAACACCCCACGGGGTGACCGGATGCGGATTACCCTGGCCGGCCTTGGCTTCACCACCACCGTGCGGGTGATCCACCGGGTTCATGGCGGCACCGCGGACGGTCGGCTTGACGCCGCGCCAGCGCTTGGCACCAGCCTTGCCCAGCTTTTCCAGGTTGTGCTCATCGTTACCGACTTCACCGATGGTGGCGCGGCATTCGACCGGCACCTTACGCATTTCACCCGAGCGCAGGCGCAGGGTGGCGTAGATGCCTTCACGAGCGACCAGCTGCACGCCTGCACCAGCAGCACGAGCGATCTGAGCGCCCTTGCCCGGCTTCAGCTCGATCCCGTGGACGGTGGTACCGACCGGGATGTTGCGCAGCGGCAGGGTGTTGCCGGTCTTGATCGGGGCGTGAGCACCCGAGATGACCTGGTCACCAGCCTTCAGGCCCTTCGGGGCGATGATGTAGCGACGCTCGCCGTCGACGTAGCACAGCAGAGCGATATGGGCAGTGCGGTTCGGATCGTATTCGATACGTTCCACGCGTGCCGGAATGCCTTCCTTGTTGCGCTTGAAGTCGATCAGACGGTAGTGCTGCTTGTGACCACCACCCACGTGACGGGTGGTGATGCGGCCGTGGTGGTTACGACCGCCGGACTTGCTCTGCGGCTCCAGCAACGCAGCATGCGGCGCGCCTTTGTGCAGATCAGGAGTGACCACGCGCACGGCCGAACGACGGCCGGGAGAAGTGGGTTTGAATTTCATCAATGGCATGGGATGTACCTCAGGCCTTGGCCGTTACATCGATGGACTGGCCATCGGCGAGACGCACATACGCCTTGCGCCAATCGCCGCGGCGGCCTGCACGGTTACGGAAGGACTTGTTCTTGCCCTTCACGTTCAGCACGTTGACCGACTCGACCTTGACGTCGAACAGCTGCTCAACCGCGGCCTTTACATCGGCCTTGGTGGCTTCGTTCGAAACTTCGAAGACGTATTGGTTGGAGATTTCCTGCAGGCGCGCGGTCTTTTCAGAGACTCGCGGTGCACGCAGCACGCTGAAGATTTTTTCGTTGGCGCTCATGCCAGCCACTCCTCGACCTTCTTGACCGCGTCAGCGGTGATGACGACCGTGTCGGCACCGACCAGCGAAACCGGGTCCAGGCCCTGCACGTCACGCACCTGCACATACGGCAGGTTGCGAGCGGACAGGTACAGGTGCTCGGAAGCCTCTTCGGTGACGATCAGCGGGCGCTTGCCCACTTCCAGGCCAGCCAGCTTGGTGCTCAGGGCCTTGGTGCTGGTCGCTTCGACATCGAACGACTCAACGATGGTCAGGCGACCCTGGCGGTTCAGCTCGGACAGGATGGCGCACATGGCGGCGCGATACTGCTTACGATTGACCTTCTGCTCGAAGCTACGCGGCTTGGCCGCGAAGGTGACACCACCGCCGACGAAGATCGGAGCGGTCAGGGCACCGTGACGAGCGCCACCACCCTTCTGCTTCTTCGACTTCTTGGTGGTACCAGCCACTTCAGAACGCGTCTTCTGTGCCTTGGTGCCCGAACGTGCGGCGTTGCGGTAGGCAACGACGACCTGGTGAACCAGATCTTCGCTGAAATCGCGACCGAACACGGCTTCGGAGACCGAGACCTTGTTGTTGCTACCCGTGATAACGAGTTCCATCGTCATCTCTCCTTATGCCTTGCTAGCCGGACGCACGATCACGTCACCACCGGCTGCGCCAGGCACGGCGCCGCGGATGGCAATCAGACCACGCTCGACATCGACCTTGACCACTTCCAGGTTCTGCGTGCTCTGCTGCACCGAACCCATGTGGCCGGACATCTTCTTGCCCGGGAAAACGCGACCCGGGGTCTGGCGCTGGCCCAAGGAACCCGGCGCGCGATGCGACAGCGAGTTACCGTGGGTTGCATCGCCCATACGGAAGTTGTAGCGCTTGATGGTGCCCTGGAAGCCCTTACCCTTGGTGACGCCCTGGACGTCAACCGTCTGGCCGACTTCAAAGATGTCTGCCTTGATTTCGCCACCGACGGCGAAATCGCCGATCTGTGCGTCTTCAACGCGGAATTCCCACAGGCCACGACCGGCTTCGACCTTCGCCTTGGCGAAGTGACCGGCTTCCGGCTTGTTGACCAGCGCAGCGCGACGAGCGCCGACGGTCACCTGCACGGCGCTGTAGCCGTCGGTTTCGACGGTCTTGATCTGCGCGATGCGGTTCGGGGTTGCTTCAATCAGGGTCACCGGGATGGACTGGCCATCTTCAGTGAAAACGCGGCTCATGCCAGCCTTGCGGCCCACGAAGCCCAACGAATATTTCTTCGTCATGGTCGTAGTCCTCAGGTCAGCTTGATCTGAACGTCGACGCCGGCAGCCAGTTCGAGCTTCATCAGCGCGTCCACGGTCTTGTCGTTGGGGTCGACGATATCGAGCACGCGCTTGTGCGTGCGGGTCTCGTACTGGTCACGCGCGTCCTTGTCGACGTGCGGGGAGACGAGGATGGTGTAACGCTCGATCTTGGTGGGCAGAGGGATCGGGCCACGCACTTGCGCGCCGGTCCGCTTTGCCGTTTCAACGATCTCGCTGGCCGAACGGTCGATCAAACGATGATCAAACGCCTTCAACCGAATTCGGATCTTTTGGTCCGCCATGACGGTATTCCTATGGGTCTAAAGAGCGACAGGTTCGGCCCCTGAGTGTGCCGAACCCCATGAAAACGACGTTTAGCGCCGAAGCACTGCCCGTCGCGCGAATCCTTTCATAACAGCAGGGCGGCCCGGTTTCCCGGCCCGCCCCAGACATGTTCAAACGCACAAAAAACACCCCGTTGAACGGAGTGCCTCCCATGCGACCTGTCCTTGTCTGGCGAATACGAGGTGCGTCCTGCCCCTCCTTTCGCTGGTTGCGGAATTCCCGTAAACGGGCACTTCCGCGAGTGGTCGTGCATTCTGTCAGTATTCTTTTCCTATTGCAACTCACCCCTCTGCCGAGGTATAGGGTGCTTCAGCTTGCAGCCGGATTTACGGGGTTTCGCGCGTATATGCGGGTTTCAGCCTTGGCAACTGCGCGGCCGATCTGCGCGGATACGGATATCCCGGCTAACTGCAGAATGAATGGCCAGAGGCAGGTGTGGCAATGAGAAGGCCGGGCAGCAGGTGTAGCGGTACTGCGCCGAACACCCTACCCCACCCAGAGGCCTGGCACTTATGCCGACCGGAGCCAGGCAAACCCTGGACAGGCGCGGATGTGAATACATCAGCCCAGCCGCTTCCCTCGAGGAGCAACATTATCCACGCGAGCGAAGCGGAACTACACATCCATCCCGACTGCAGTCTCGCCCTATTCAGATCATCCGAACTTTCCGCGAAAAGCCGCCCTCACCCCAACCCCTCTCCCGCTTACGGGAGAGAGGTTGGAGTGACGGGAGGCCTTTGACTTTTGATCTTTAGCTTTTTTGGCCTTTGACTCCCGGCCGCCAGCTCCTGGCTTCTGGCTTTTTAGCCAATTTAAGCCCTGAGCCGCCAAAGCCCACGTACCTAGAAGCTTTTTGCGCCAAAACCTCCCAGCCCCTGAAGCGCCAGGCCCTTCACGCCACAAGCGCCAAACACGCACGCCACACGAAGCCCCTGCTCCGCCCCACCTGACAAACAAAAAAGTGCCTGTGTCAAGCCCTCAGTGAAAATCGCTGGGGGCTTGAAAGCTTATACAGGACACGGGTTTAGCTCTACTTCGGGCCGCTTTGCGGGGCTGCGGCTTTGTGGGCTAGGAGCCACATAAGAGCGTCGCGGTAGAAAGCCGGAGCGTACTGCGTCGGGGCGATTGCCAGCAGACGGCAGGCTTGCTCGGCCATCATAGCCCAATCGGTCGCGGCGCTCCAGAACGAAGAACGCGCAGCGTTGGGCTGCGCGTTCGAGGGTGCGTCGGCAAAGTATCCGTGCATTGTCAGCTCGGCTTCGGCGGTGCGGGCCTGCTCGCGCCTCCCTTCCTGAATCCCCGGTCGCCGGCAATGAACGCCTCCAGCATGTGCGGGATCAACTTCTCTGCATCGACCGCCTCGCCATACGCCTGCGCGTGCAGTGCGGCGTAGCGGTCGAGGTCGGCTTTCAGGCTGGCCGGGCACGCGAAGGTAAGCTTGACGTTCTCGGTCTTGGGCAGCGGCCCAAGCCGCAGTTTCTTGGTCGCGTTCATTGCGAAGCTCCCCGATTGAAGAACAGCGGCTGGTAGGGCCGCAGCACTAGATCCCGGTTAACGATGATCCGCACCGGCAGGCCCGGCCGCTCGGTCAGCGTCGGTTGGATGTTCATGTTGCGCCGGGTGATTTCCTGGCCGACCTGATTGATGCTGTCCTGGGCGCTGTCACGTCCGGCGATGACGATGCGGTTGCCGTCCTGGCGGTTCTCTGGCGCGGCCAGTTCTGCGCCGACGCCCAGCAGCGTCGTCAGCACCGCACCGGCAAAGATGCGGTTCCAGTGCCAGTCCACGTCATCCTCCAAGCCCGCGTAGCCGGCCGGGTCGGTGCCGACAAGGTTGTCCAGCGTCAGCGAGGACGTGTCGGGCAGGATGATCCGGTTCCACACCACCTGTACGCGGCTCTGTCCGTAGCCGACCTGGCTGTTGTAGCGCCCGAGGATGCGCGCCCCCTGCGGAATCAGCAGGAACTTGCCGGTGGCTGTGTCATAGACCGGCTCCGTCACAGTGCCGATCACGTCGCCCGGCAAGTCCGACTTGATGCCTGTCACTAGCGCACCGGCGATCACCGTTCCGGCCATCACCTGATACGGCGACGCGGGCAGCGCCAGATTCCCGGAATTGCGGGTTTCCGTAGAACCGGCTTTCAGGAACGCCTCTTTCTGGTCTTGCCGGTTCTGCACGGCGGTCGGGTCGGCGGGCTGGGCCGCCGTTGAGGCAGGCCCAGCAGCGAGCGGATCGAAGGCCGCAAGCGTGCTTGCAGCCCCCGGCGCTGCCTGCGCGACCGTGGCGGCGGTCTGCCCTTGGCCGCCCGAGCGGAAGAACACCGACGAGGCCGCAGCCGCGTCCGCCTCCTTACGCAAGGCATCTTCGGGATCATGGCCTGGCGGCGAATAGCCCGGCGTCACCGGCTGCTGCGAAGCGACGATGGCCGGGCCAAGGTCGCCGGGCAACGGCGGCCCCAGCTCGGGCACACCGGGCGGCAAGGCTGGTGGCAGCTTCGAGTAGTCCGTCGGCAGCGCATCCAGCCCTTCGGACTTCGAGACGCGATCGACGTTGTAAAGCTCGGTCTGCTCGTTGGTGCCGCGCCGCTGCGGTTGCAGCGACCAGATCGTGGCCGCGAGCACGGCGACCGACAGGCCGCCGACAAGGATGGCCAGCGTGCGCCGGTTCAGGCGCGTGACCGGGCGCGGCTGGGCGCGCAGCGCCACCGCTTCGGGCGCGGGCCGCGCCCCCCTCCGCCGGGGGACGGCTGGGGTGTGGGCCGGGGGGACGGGGCTTGAGACCCCGCCCCCCCCTACCCG
>NZ_JBRREH010000076.1:0-24255 GCF_056760175.1 Stenotrophomonas sp. STEN021
TGTTTGCAGCCGTGGCGGCCATCTGCATCGGTGCACAGATCCGGATCTTGTAGGAGCGGCGTAAGCCGCGTAGCTGATGTTCCGTCCGATTACCGTTATCCGTGCAATTTTGTTGGTGCCAGCTTCGCGGCTTACGCCGCTCCTACAAGATCCGGATCTGTGCACCGATGCAGATGGCCGCCACGGCTGCAAACACAGCGGTAGTGCCGAGCCATGCTCGGCAGGGCGTTGCCGATAGGCAGGCTGTAGGAGGGGCTTAAGCCGCGAAACCGGTATCAATGAAATTGCAGGGATAGCTGTGATCGGGCAGACCATCAGCTTCGCGGTTTACGCCGCTCCCACAATCCAACAAGGTCGTTTGGCTTGGATCAGGCTTTGACCGGATGCCTCGCCAGCGCGCGGGCACCGGTGATGATCATGCGGATCATCTGCGACATCTCTTCGATCAACTCGGGGTCGCGCTCTTCGGGCAGGTCAATGGCGCTGCCACCCATCGCGAACACCAGCCGGGTAATGGCTTTGGCGGCAAGCGCCGGCTCGTACAGGGTTGCGCCATCGAGGGCGGCCAGTCGCACAAGGTCGGCTTTCAGCTCTTCCTCGAAATACTCCAGCTCACGTTCCACGGCATGCTTGAAGGCATCAGAGCCGGCGGTGCCTTCACGCAGCAGCACGTGCATCAGGCGATCGTCGGCGCGCAGCTGTTCCATGAAGGTTTCCACCGACAGGCGGATCACCCCGCGATTGCTGTCGGCCGCGCGCAGGCGCGCCTGGCCGATGATGGTGCGCAGTGAACGACCAGCCAGATCTATCAGTGCGACCGTCAATTCATCCATGTCGCGGAACTGGCGGTAGAACGAATTCGGCGCGATCCCGGCTTCGCGTGCGACCTCACGCAGGCTCAGGGTGGAGACGCTGCGGTGCGGGCCGATAAGGGCCAGGGCGGCAGCCAACAGGTCGTCACGCGAGATGGAAGCCTTGCGCGCCGGGTGCAGGTCGTCTTGTGCGGGCAGGGGCTGTTCGCGTGCGGTCATGGGGCTCGGGCCGGTCAGGTGCGTGAATCATAGCCTGTACTGGCAATATACAACTGTATACACAGTCGTATGCTCGGCCGTATAGTGCGTGACATGAGTGCTGTCTACCGCAATACCTCGCCGCCGCCCATCCCTTGGCTGAGTGAAGGTTTCTTTGATTTCTGGTCCAGTCGGGTACATCCGCTGTGGACGCTGCGGCGTCCATTGGCGCGATTGGTGGCGCGACAGCAGGCCAGCGCCGACGCTGTCACCCTTGAATTGCAGCCCAACCGCCACTTCCGTGGCGTGCAGGCCGGCCAGCACATCAACCTGGGTGCCGAGCTGGACGGGCGCTTGACCACGCGCAGCTACAGCCCCGCCTTGCTTGGAAATGGTCGTCTGGCAATCACGGTCAAGCGGATCGCCGGTGGCAAGCTCAGCCAGTACCTGTCTGAACAGGCGGCCATCGGCCAGGTGTTTGCGCTGGGGCAGGCGTTCGGCGAGATGCTGTTGCCGGCTACCCCCGCGCCGAAGCTGGTGATGCTGGCCGCAGGGAGTGGCATCACGCCGATGCGGGCCTTGCTGCGCCAGCTGGATGAGCAGGGCATGGCCGGTTCGGTCGATCTGATCTATTGGGTGCGCCAGCGCGATCAGCTGTGCTTCGTTGATGAGTTCAATGCCATCGCCGCGCGCAATCCCTCGTTCCATCTGCATCTGGCGGTGACCGGGGAGGCTGCCGCGCGCGTGGGCAGCTATGACCTCGGCAGTCTTGGCGAGCTGGCCACAGCGCATGTGCTGGCCTGCGGCCCCGGTGGCTTTGTCGATGCGGCGCGGGCGCGTCTGCAGGCGCAGGTGGCGCAGTTCGACAGCGAGGCGTTCAGCGCCCCGCAGCTGGCTGAAGTGGAACAGGGCAGCGTGCAGGTCCAGCTGCTCAAGAGCGGCCGCACGCTCACCGTGCCGCGTGGCGTTGCCTTGCTGCCTGCGCTCGAAGCTGCCGGCATCAAGCCCGCCAGCGCTTGCCGCATGGGCATCTGCAATACCTGTGTCTGCGGAAAAACCTCGGGCATCACCCGCCATACCTTGACCGGTGACTATGCCGGCGAGCCGTCTGTTGCGCTCAAACTGTGCGTCAACAGCGCCAGTACCGATTTGACCCTGGAGCTGTAAGTCATGTCCTCCGTGCACAACCGCGTGCTTTCTCCCGCCGAGCTGCAGACCTTTGGTGATGAACTGGATGGCGTGCGCGCGAAGCACCAGGCCCTGCTCGGTGCCAGCGATGCGCGCTACATCCGCCGGATCGTGGCAGCGGTGCGTTGGACCGGTGTGGCTGGCCGTGCACTGCTGTTCCTGGGCGCCTTCGTGCACAGCGTGCTGGTTCCGGCGTGGATCGCCGGTGTGCTGCTGCTCGCACTGTCCAAGATCCTGGAAAACATGGAGCTGGCGCACAACGTCATCCACGGCCAGTACGACTGGATGGGCGACCCCCAGTTGCAGGGCAAGACCTACGAATGGGACATCGCCGGCACCTCGGAAAACTGGCGCAAGACCCATAACTTCCGCCATCACACCTATACCAACGTGCGCGGGCTGGACGACGACATCGGCTACGGCTTGCTGCGGATCTTCCCGGAGCAGCGTTGGCATCCGTTCTTCCTGGCCCAGCCGTTCGTGGCAGTGGTGTTCGCATTGCTGTTCGAGTGGGGTATCGCGATACAGGATCTGCGCATCGGTCGCGTGCTGGTCGGCAAGATGACCCTCAAGCAGCTGTGGAACCAGGCGCGCCCGGTCGGCCGCAAGATTTCGTTGCAGGTCCTGAAGGATTACGTGCTGTTCCCGGCGTTGGCTGGTCCGTTCTTCCTGCCGGTGTTGCTGGGCAATGTGGCGGCGAACATCATCCGCAACGTGTGGACCTATGTGGTGATCTTCTGCGGGCACTTCACCGCCGATGCCGAGACTTTCCCCAAGGAGTGCGTCCGCAACGAAGGCCGCGGTCATTGGTATCTGCGCCAGCTGCGCGGTTCGTCGAATCTGACCGGCGGCAAGTGGATGGATGTGATGACCGGCAACCTCAGCCATCAGATCGAACACCACTTCTACCCGGATATTCCGGCCAACCGTTACGCGGCGATGGCGGTGGAGGTGAAGGAAATCTGCGCGCGTTACGGCCAGCATTACAACACCGGCTCGCTGCCGCGCCAGTTCGGCCAGGTGATGTGGCGCATCCTGCGCCATGCCTTGCCCAGCAAACCGGCACCGGAACGGCCGCTGGTGGGCGAGCCGCAGGCTGAAGCAAGCTGAGGCAGTTGAATCTGCTGATGGCCTGAAGAACGCGACGCTACCCGTACCGGGGGCGTCGCGCTCGGTTTTGGCGTTGTGCGGTGCGCCTCAGCTTGCAGCTCTGTTCCTGGCTGCGATTCCAGCGCTTGGGCTCAGCATTCGGTCTGTTCCGATGCAGCTTCTTCCAGGCCGGGATTTACACGCTTGCCGATGTCTTTCAGTCGAGCGAGTTGATCGACCATCGTTGGACCATCATCCAGGCTGGTAACGAAGGTCCAGAGGTAGGTCATCACCGCATAGACATGACCTGGGGTGACGTCGGTAGTGGTGGCCAGTTGCATCATGGTCAGTGCGAACAAGGCCGCAGCGGCGGTCCCAACCACGAGGAAGGCACCGGCCTCCCGGTCCGACAGCCAGATACGCAGGCGTGAAAGAACCGTGTAGTGGCGTAGAAGCGTCCCTGCATTGACCCGTTCCACCATCCGGATCTCATGCTCAAGCCGGTCATTCAGACGGCCATGCAAGCGCTCGTTACGGCGCGCGTAGCGAGGGAGCACCGACATTCCGAGCAGCAGTACCGACAGCGCAGCGATGCCGACCCACGGCTCGATCACCAGCAGCATGATTGCTGCACCCACCATCGATACCAACGCGGTGGTGATGATCGGCACGTGCTTCTCGAAGAAATCGACAAACTCCCGGGCCAGCACGACCCGTGCGGCGACCGTGGAGGTTGCCTGCATCTGCTGCCGCTGCGCCAGCACTACGCCGACCGCCAGATCCGCGTAGATCCGGGTGAATACGCGGGTGTCCATCGCTCGGCGCGCCGCGCCTATCAGCCAGAAGGACAGCACCACGCCAGCGTACCAGATGGCCTTGTACACATCGCCCTTGATGATCGAGTCCACGGCGAAACCGGCGAATAGCGGGTAGGCGAGCAGAAGCGCGTTCTCCGCCGCGACGAGCGAGAGCGTCAGGCTGATCTGGCCCGGATAGGCGTTTGCCAGGGCAATCAGAGTGCTTGCTGCAGTCTGCTGCCCGATCTGGGTGGCGGGAGCTGAGAGCGACCCTGAAGATGGAATGCGTTTCATGTCGAGAAGTAGAATTGAGCGTCCGCTCAATTCTACTTGAGCGACCGCTCAAGCGCTTGAGCCGATATGCTTTCCATTCAGTTCTGCCCAATAGGTGTCGTTTGGCCATTCCTTCCCGCCGAGATCAGATCATTGAAGCGGCATTGCATCTGTTTCGAACGAATGGCTTCGCCAATGTCTCGACTCGAGATATATCAAGCCACGCGGGCATTTCCCGCAGCCACATCTATCACTACTTCACAGACTGGAACGAGCTCCGTCGCGAAGCATTTGCCCGCTTCGCAACCGATCAGCTTGAGCAGGTGAAGGTAGCGGTCGAACACCTGGCACCGGACGAAGCACTCGCTTTCTTTCTAAGCGACTGCTTGCCGGCGACCGATGATGACTCCTGGGTGTTGTGGCTCGATGCCTGGGATGAGGCCATGCATGACGCCAAGCTGTCGGCAACCTATCTGGCCGTGAACCAGCAATGGCAGGACCTTTTGGCCGGGATAGTGCTGCGCGGCGTGGAAGCCGGCAGCTACCAGTGCGCGTCGCCAAAGCGGGTAGCCCGGCAACTGTTCGCTCTGGCGATGGGCTATGCCAACGACTTGATGCTGCTGCGTTCGGATCATGAGCGCTCAGCGATGGAAAGTGAGCTGGCCGAGGTTGCGCGGTTGTTGCTCGGAACTGCGGCGCCACGTGCTTGATCCAGGTCCTCGGCTCAGTCCCTCGCTGGCTTGGCCGATGGCTGGTTGAGTCTCGCCACTGGCTGCGCGCGTAACCCAAACAGGGGCCGCAGCGGTGCGCAGCGCCGGATCAGTTCATAAGCGCCAAGACACGCAGCAAACGTGGCCACGATAAGGATGACGGCCTCGATGCCAGGGTTCAGCTGCAGTGGCTTGAGCTTGTGTGCCAGCACGACAATCACCGTCTGGTGCAGGATGTACAGCGGGAATACCGCCAGGGTGAGATAGCGCAGGGCCGGACTGTCGGCCTCGCGCCAACGATAGGCAAAGCCCAGCAAGGCGGCGATCGCGCACCATTGGTCCACCGCCCAGACAACCCGAAGGGCAAGCCGCAATTCCAGCGGCGGCGGTTGCGCGTCGTTGTAGCCAGAAAAATACCAGACGTGGATGAGCACGGCGTAGCTGATTCCAGCCGCAGCCAGTGACAGCCAGCGCAGGCGCTGCAGTGATTCCCAGAAGCGGGTGTTGAACGCGGCGAGGAAGCCGATCAGGAAGATGCTGGCGTACTGGGCATGGTTGTACCAGTCATCGGTCAGCGCGTGGGTCTGCTCGAAGCGGTTCACGAGCAGCAGGCGCGCTGCCGCCAGGATACCTGCTGGGACAACCAGCGCGCCCCAGCTGTTCAGCGCGATGCCGGTCCATTGGCGCAGGCGCTGCAGTGCGGACGCGGGCAGCAGCCGCCACAACAACCAGGTCAGAACGGTATAGCTCCACAGATAGGGCAAGAACCAGAGGTGGTTCCAGGTCGGGACGCGCAAGCAGCCATCGCCGTCACAGAAGCCCTGGTAACCGCTGAGATACTTGCCGTAGAACGCCCAGTAGGACTCGTTGTATCCGCCTGGTAGCTGCTCGACCACCTGGTAGTAGGCCTGCGGTGGCACGATTACCGCCATCCCGAACAGCAACGGCAGCAGCAACTGCCAGGAGCGGCGGCGCAGCAGGCCGGCAGGTTGGCGCGCGAACATGAAGGCGCTGGCGGCGCCGGAGATCAGGAACAGCAGCGACATCCGCCAGGGCGAAGTCAGCAGCATGAAAGGCTCCGGTGCGATGCTCGCGGCCGGGCTTTTGACGTGCCAGTCCCAGCTCACGTAGTACATGCCGACGTGGTAGATCACCAACAGACCAAAGGCGATTACCCGCAGCCAATCCAGATCGTGGCGCCTGTGCATTGCGTGTCCAGCGGATGGAGAAGACCGTCATTACAGCCCGGGATGCGCATGCCGTAGGGTCGGAAGGGCCGGCCTGCGGGCGCCAAGGGACGAGTGGTGGTGATCCGGGGATGGCCAACGACGGCTGCGGCCTTTGCGCCGTCTAGAATGCGCGGATGAGCCAAGCCGCATCGCCGACCCTGTTGAATCGCTCCACTCCATGGCGGCAAAGCATGGAGTTGCTGTTCTGGTTGCTGCTGGTGTTGATCAACTGCAGCGGCAATGCGATCACCACCTGGATGGATGCCAACCGTTCCGGCGCACCCTCCATGGAATGGTGGGAGCCTTGGGTCTGGGAGTTCTCCAGTGGACTGGTCTGGTTGCTGCTACTGGTGCCAGCCATCGTCTGGTTCAGCAGGCGCTGGCCGCTTCATCTGGACAACTGGCGGCGACGCCTGCCCTGGTACCTGCTGGCCAGTGTGCCGATCTCGCTGCTGCATGTGTTGGCCATGTTCGGGATCAGAATGCTCGCCTACGCCGTGCTGGGGGAGCGCTATCAAGTCGGCGAATGGATCGACGAACTCCTGTACGAATATCTCAAGGACGTACGCACCTACGCCGCCATCCTGTTTTGCATCGATGGTTACCGCTTTCTGCTTCGACGCCTGCAGGGCGAGGCGCAGCTGCTGGCCGAGCCTGATGAAGGGCCGCCGGTGGAGCCCATCGATCATCCGGAGCGGCTGCTGGTACGCAAGCTGGGCCGCGACTTCCTGATCGCAACGGCCGATATCGAATGGGCGCAGGCCGCCGGCAACTACGTCAACCTGCACCTTCGCGGCCATGACTACCCGCTGCGGATCACCATGGCTGCGCTGGAGCAGAAGTTGGATGCGGCATGTTTCGTCCGTGTCCATCGCAGCTGGCTGATCAATTTGGCAAATCTGGTATCGATCGAGCCGCTCGAAGGCGGCGAGGCGCTGCTGCATATGGCCGACGGCAAACAGGTCGCCTGCAGTAGACGCTACCTGCCGGCGCTGAAGTCGAAGTTGAGCGGTGACAAGGACGAGCCTGCCTCGGCCTGAGACCGGAAGGGGGTGAGGCGGCGGGCCGATGGGGAAACCCGGCACAATGCGAACAACAGGTGCCAGTTGGGCAAACAAGCTGCAGATGTCGGTTCTTGCAGGATCATTGGCAGTATTGGCTTCAGTCACTGCGTGGGTTGCATACGGGCAGGAAGAAAAAGCAGCCATTGCTGGACGCAGTCAGCCCAAGCCGGCAGCGGATACGACAGGTGCCTAACCTGTACTTGAGCCGAGCTCGCTTCGCGGCTCGGCCTATCCCAATCGTTGCGAACGTCCGCTTCCGGCTAGTTGCCAGAGTTCGTTTTGGTGATCAACCTCGGGTTGTTTGTCGCTGTGGACTGGTTCGCCAGATGAACCTCAGTGGTACACAGAACCGTAAAGTGGCATCGCCGGGACCAGCAATCCCTGCCTTTTTACGGCGCTGAAAGACGGCACAATGCTGCACGGAGCAAGGGGGGCTTGGGTTCTATTGAGCAGGGCTGATTTGCGCTCGCGGGGCTTGTCGGAAAAACCGCTAACCCCGTTGTGGCTGTTGGTGCGTTTGATCTTCCAACCCTTGGACGGAGTGCTGCGATGAGCCTGGTTATTTGGCGGCGTTGTTGGATGGCAGGTCTGCTGTTGGGCGTGGCGGTGGCACCCGTAGCCGCGCAGCAGGGCAGGGAGCTGGCCCGGCCGCCAGTGCTGATTGCCGTTTCCAAGGAAGAGCAGCCAATCGAGCTGCGACGGGCAAGCATTGACGGCGAGGTGCAGGCGGGAATCGCTCAGACCCGGATCGAGCTGGTTTTCCATAACCCCAATCGGAGGGCGATGGAGGGCGAGCTGCAGTTCCCCTTGGCCGAAGGCCAGCAGATCAGCGGCTTCGCCTTGGACATCGATGGGCAATTGAGGGACGCGGTGGCGGTGCCGAAGGAGCGTGGCCGACAGGTGTTCGAGGCTATCGTCCGGCAGGGTCAGGACCCGGCGTTGCTGGAGCAGACCGCCGGCAACCAGTTTCGCCTTCGTGTGTATCCGCTGCCAGCCGGCGGTAGCCGCCGTGTGCAGTTGACCATCCGTGAGGCGATGCCGTTGTCGGGTCTGGCGTGGCAGTGGCGCTTGCCGCTGCAGTTCGCATCCGCGGCAGCTGAAGTAAGCCTGCGCCTGCGCGCACCGGGCGCGGACAAGCTGGGCCAGGCGCCGTTCCGGCTTATGGCTGGTGGTTTGGAGTGGCAGGGCAGCGGCCGGCAATTGCCTGCACAGCTGCAGTGGCAGCTGCCAGCAGAGCCACAGCCCTCGCTGCAGACGGCGCGCTACGACGGGCAACACTATCTATTGGCACAGCTGCCGGTAGCAGTGCCGGCTGCGCGCCGCTTGCCGTCAAGGATCGGCCTGCTCTGGGATGCATCAGGCTCGGCGGGTAGCCGTAACCGGGCACGCGAGTTTGCATTGCTGGATCGTTATTTCGCTGCAATGGGCGAGGGTAGCGTTGTACTGACGGTGCTGCGCGACAAACCGGAAGCGGAGCGTCGTTTCAGTATCCGCAAGGGTGACTGGAGCGCGTTGCGTCGCGTGTTGGAGCAGACGCCGAACGATGGCGGCAGCGCTTTGGCGGCGTGGATGCCCAAGGCAGAACTTGGTGAGTACCTGCTGATCAGTGATGGCCTGTCCAACTGGGGCGCATCGACGCTACCGGCGTTGGCGGCGGATCAACGTCTGTTTGCGATCAGCAGCGCAGCGGCCGGTGCCGATACCGCGCGCCTGCGTGGCTGGAGCGAGGCCAATGGTGGCAGTCTGGTACAGCTGGTGTCCGATGACGTGACTGCAGCAGCAACTCGCCTGCTGGCGATGCCGACGGCCGTGGAAGTTGCGCCGGCAGCAGGGCTGCACGATGTGGTGATTGATCGCCGCAGTCTGGAGCAGGGCTGGTTGTGGCTGTACGCGCGTGCCGATGCAGCGCTAGCCGAGCTGCGCTTGCGCATCAATGGTGGTCAGTGGCAAACGCTGAACAGCGTGCACGGCAACGCCGATGGCAGCTTGATGGCCGGGTTGTGGGCGCAAGCTCGCTTGCAGCAGCTGGCGGCGGACCCGCGCGGCAACCGCGAGGCGATGCAGTTGCTATCGCAGCAGTTCGGCATGGTCAGCGAGGGTAGTTCCCTGCTTGTGCTGGATACGATAGACGACTATCTGCGCTACGCGATTCGGCCGCCGGCCGCGCTGCGGGCCGAATACGTGCGTCGTTTTGCCCGTCAGGTTGCCGACCGTGAGGCCGCGCGCAAGACCCATCTTGATGGGGCGGCCGAGGAATGGCAGCAGCGCCAAGCGTGGTGGGAAAAGCGCTGGCCCAAGGATGCGCCGTTGAAAGTGGCGCAGGCAGCAGAGCTGGCAAGGCAGCGTTCGAACGGCGCACCTGCACCGTTAATGGCGATGTCGCCAGCTCCGCCAGCACCAGCACCTGTAGCAGCGGCAGTTGCGGCCGAGTCTTCGGCGTTGGACCAGGTAGTGGTCACTGGTAATAGACGTGACGCCGCAGGCGAAGTGGCTGCAACTGGCGCCGCAGATGAGGCTGCGGCCAGCTCCGGCGCTGTGCAGATCAAGCTCGCGGCATGGGAGCCAGATTCACCGTTCGCGCAACGCCTGCGCAAGGCACCTGCCGGTGAGTTGTATGCGTGGTATCTGGACGAGCGCGAAGCCAATGCCAACAGCAGCGCGTTTTTCCTGGATGTGGCCGACATGTTGTTCGCTGCCGGGCAGCGTGAGTTGGCACTGCGGGTGCTGTCCAATCTGGCTGAGATGGAGCTGGATAACCGGCATCTGCTGCGGGTATTGGGTTATCGGTTGATGCAGGCCGGCGAGCCGGGTCTGGCGGTGCCGGTGTTTGAGCAGGTGCTGGCAATGGCCGAGGACGAGCCGCAGAGTTTCCGCGATCTGGGTTTGGCGCTGGAGGCGGCGGGGCGACCGCAGCAGGCGGTCGATCCGCTGTACCAAGTGGTACAGCAGCAGTGGGACGGTCGGTTTGATGGTGTTGCGCTGATCGCGCTGGATGAATTGACCAATCTGATCGCACGCGGTGGCTCGGCGCTGGATGCAAGGCAGGTTGATCCACGCTTGCGCAAGGCGATGCCGCTGGATCTGCGCGTTGTATTGGCCTGGGACGTGGACAACAGTGACATGGACCTGTGGGTGACCGATCCCAATGGCGAACGTGCGTACTACGGCAATCGTTTGACCTATCAGGGCGGACAGATGTCGCAGGATTTCACTGGTGGCTACGGGCCTGAGCAGTTCTCGTTGCGCGATGCCAAGCCGGGTATCTACAAGGTGGAGGCCAATTACTTTGGCAGTCGTCAGCAGTTGGTGACTGGTGCGGCTACGTTGATGCTGCGCTTGAGCACGCACTGGGGCACGCCGCAGCAGCAGGACAAACCAGTCACCATGCGTCTGCAGGACGCCAGCGATACCGTGCTGGTGGGTGAGTTCGAGGTGCGCTGAGCCGCTTGCTGGCTATCTGCCATCTGACAACTGTTTGTGGGAGCGGCGTAAGCCGCGAAGCAAACAATGCATCGTGACAAGGGTCTGGCAGTACCGGCTTCGCGGCTTACGCTGCTCCTACAAAAAGAAAAGGCCGATGCCAGATCTCCGGCATCGGCCTTTCGGTGCCGCTCGCTTACTTGCGACGTGCCAGCAGGCGGTAGCTGCCAGTCGCGTTCGGATCGAAGCTGTGCGCGAACACGATGTAGCGGCCGGCTTCCAGCTCGATTTCCAGGTTCGGATCCAGGCTGGAGTCGCTATCGTCCTGCTGGGCGACTTCTTCACCATTGCGCATCAGGGTGATCATGCCGTCCAGGCTGGAGGTGCCGGCTGTCATGCTGATCACGTACTTGCCCTTGCGCGGAATCTCCAGGGTGTACATGTCACGGTTGCCGGCGCGCAGCTGGCCCTGGACTTCGCGGCCGATCTTGAGCTCGGGGCGGATCGGGCCATCGGGCGCGGCTGCAGTGCCGGTCGCCAGCTGGAACACGCCGCCACGGCTGTTCACCGAGCGCACCGATACGTTGTACTCGCCTGCGTCCAGCACCTGGCTGATGCGCGAATTGACGCCACCACCGCCATCATCATCGCTCAGGGTGATATCGCCGCCCTGCAGGGTGAGCATGGTGTCCAGATCCTTGCCGCTGGCGTCGAGCTGCACGCGACGACGCTCCGGCAGGTTCAGTACGAAGCTGCGGGTGTCGTCGGCACCGATGAAGCCGCTGACGGTGCCTTCCAGCGGTAGGCTGGTGCCGTCATTGAAGACCAGGCCTTCCGGGAAGTCAGCCTGCTCCACGCCCAGGTAGAACGCACCGGAAGCTTCACCCAGGCCGCCGGCGGTCAGTGTGTAGCGGCCCGGCTGCAGCGGTGCGACCAGGCGCGAGTTGAGGTTGCTGCCGCCGTCATCGTCTTCCAGGTTCAGGCCGTTGCCACTCAGCTCCAGGCGCGCGTCGAACTCGGTTGATTCCAGGTCGATGGTATAGAGGCCCGGCTTGTCGACCTGCAGGACGAAGGTCTTGTCGCCGTTGCGCAGCCAATCGGTCACCCGGCGGCCTGCGGTCAGCGGCTTGCCATCATAGGCAACGATGGGCTCGGCCGAGAGCTGGAACGGGCCGAAGGCGCGTGCATCGGCACCGCTGACGGCGACCAGGTACTGGCCGGCCTTGTCGGCGCGCATGCTCAGGCTGGCGCTGCCTTCGCGGCCAGCTTCGGTGCGGGACACCAGCACGTCACGGTTGAACACGGCCAGCGCACCATTGAGTGCGCCCTCCAGCTTCAGCGTTACCGCCTGGCCGGCGCCCAGCTGCAACGAGAACAGCTGGCTGCGGGTGCCGTCGCTGTAGTTGACCGGGGAGGAAGAGGTGATTTCGCCGGAGACATCGCCATCGATGGCGAGCGGGCGGGCCGGGCCGGCGGCATGCGCAGGTGCGTGTACGGCGGCGGCAATGGCAAGGGACAGCAGTCCGGCTGCAAGTCGCTTCACTTGAACTCCTTTAGGTGGGAAGCAGGGGTAAAAAGCAGCCCCGCTGCCTGCGGGGGCAGGCAGCGGGGCCGTGGGCCCACAACGCCGGTTGGCGGCATGGGCGGTGGGGCTTATCGGATGACGGCAGCTGCGTCAGCAGCAGCGCTGGCGGCCTCTTCGGCGGCATCCTTGCGGTTGCTGTTGGCCGGAGCGGCGACGTCGCCGCCACCGAGGTCGGTGGTTTCCAGCTCGAACACGCCCTGCTGGCTGCCCAGGCTGCTGACCGCAACGATGTAGCGGCCGGCGCGCAGGTCCAGGGTCAGCTGTGCATTGGTGCCGTTGCCGCCATCATCGTCCTCGGCATCAACGCCAGGGCCGGTGATCTTCAGCACCGAGTCGAAGCCGTCGGCGATGGCGTCGAACTGGATCTGCTTGGGGGCATCCAGGTTGAGCACGAAGGTGCGGCGGCCACGCGAATCCATCATCGACTGCGCGGTCTGGCCGATG
The DNA here is from genome assembly GCF_056760175.1 of Stenotrophomonas sp. STEN021. Classification (NCBI taxonomy): domain Bacteria; kingdom Pseudomonadati; phylum Pseudomonadota; class Gammaproteobacteria; order Lysobacterales; family Lysobacteraceae; genus Stenotrophomonas; species Stenotrophomonas sp. STEN021. Next base: position 12,810 of record NZ_JBRREH010000076.1, read on the forward strand.
GTCAAGGCGGTGCCGTCGCGGGTTACCAGGCCATTTTCGGTCGGGGTGAGCTTGACGCTGAGTTTGAATGAGCCGGTGTTGCCGTTCACCGATGACGCGCCGATGGTGTATTCGCCCGGCTCCAGGTAGGTGCGGATGCGGGCATTGAGGTTGCCGCCGTTGTCGTCGTCTTCAAGCTCGATGTTGCGGCCGTTCAGACGCAGGTAGGCGTCGAATGCGCTGGACTCCAGGGTAATCGAGTACAGGCCGGCCTTGTCCACCTTGAGCTTGTATTCCTGCTTGTCCCCCATCAACCAGTCCGTTGCCTCGCTGTCGGCGCCCAGTGGCTTGCCGTCATAGGGCACGACCTTGGCGGACTTGAGCTTGAATGGGCCAAAGGCATCGGCGCTGGCGCTGTTGACCGCGACCAGATAGGTGCCGTCCTTGGGGGCGCGGAAGGCAAGATTGACCGAACTGGAGGAATCGCCTTCGCTCATGCCCGAAGAGGAGGCATTGGCAATCATGTTCTGGCCGTCAAACACGGCCAGCTGGCCGCTGAGCGAGCCACCCAGTTCCAACGAGACGGCTTCGCCGTTCTTCATTGCCACCTTGTAGCTCTGATGGCGGCTGCCATCGTTGTAGTTCAGGCTGCTGGTGGAGGTGATTTCACCGGAGACCGTTTCCCCGACCGTCAGGTTCGGGGCCTTGTCGCCGCCACTGGCGGCTACGCCGCCCAACTTCTGGCAGGCGCCAAGCGCAAGGGTCATGGTGATTGCAGCAAACAGGCGTGCGTGTCTGGCGTTCAAGCTTAGGTCCTTCATGGTCAGAAATGTCTCCTTTTCCCGTCTTCGCGGGTAAGGGGGTGATTCTAACGTTAAGTCATGTCTATTCAGCGAGAAGGGCTCAGCTGTCTGAATAGCCGATACCTGCCCCGGCTGGATGCTAGAATTGACAGCTTGTCTGCCTTACTAGACCGACCATGATCGAACTCAATCCCATCCGCCAGCGAATCACCGATCTCACCGATCGCGTGCTATCGCTCAGGGGGTATCTTTGACTACGACGTCAAGAAAGAACGTCTCGAAGAAGTAACCCGCGAACTCGAAAACCCGGACATCTGGAACAACCCGGAGTACGCCCAGACCCTGGGCCGCGAGCGCTCAATGCTGGACAAGACCGTTACCGGCATTGCCGATGTACTGGACGGCCTGTCCGAAGCCACCGAGCTGCTTGAACTTGCCGAAAGCGAGCAGGACGAAGACACCGCGCTGGCCGTGGTGGCCGACCTGGACAAGTTCCAGGCGCACATCGAGAAGCTCGAGTTCCAGCGCATGTTCTCCGGTGAGATGGACAGCTGCAACGCTTTCGTCGACATCCAGGCTGGCGCCGGCGGCACCGAAGCCCAGGATTGGGCGGAAATGATGCTGCGCATGTACCTGCGCTGGTGCGAAGCGCGTGGCTGGAAGACCGAGTTGATGGAAGTGTCCGGCGGCGACGTTGCCGGCATCAAATCGGCTACTTTCCGGGTGGAAGGCGAGTTTGCCTACGGCTGGCTGAAGACCGAAATCGGTGTGCACCGGCTGGTGCGCAAGTCGCCGTTCGACTCGGACAACCGCCGCCACACCAGCTTTACCTCGGTGTTCGTTTCGCCGGAAGTCGATGACAACATCGAAATCGACATCAACCCGGCCGACCTGCGTACCGACGTGTACCGCTCCTCCGGTGCCGGTGGTCAGCACGTCAACAAGACCGAGTCGGCGGTGCGTATCACCCACATTCCGACCAATACCGTGGTCGCCTGCCAGATCGGCCGCAGCCAGCACCAGAACCGCGACACCGCGATGAAGATGCTGGCCGCCAAGCTTTATGAGCTGGAAGTGCAGAAGCGCAACAGCGAGCGTGACGCGCTGGAAGCGACCAAGTCCGACATCGGCTGGGGCAGCCAGATCCGCAACTACGTGCTCGACCAGAGCCGTATCAAGGACCTGCGCACCGGCGTTGAACGTACTGATACGCAGAAGGTGTTGGACGGCGACCTGGATGAGTTCATCGAGGCCAGCCTCAAGTCCGGCCTGCAGGCCGGCGCCAAGCGCATCGACGCTTGATCCGGAATGGCCCTGCACGGGCCATTCCCCTGTTGTACGGTGCGGTTTCACCAGACGGTGGCCGCGCCTGGTTATCCCCCCCAAATAGAAAACAAAGCCATGACCGAACAGACCCCTGAAACGCAGCAGCTCCCCGTCGACGAGAACAGCCTCATCGCCGAGCGCCGCGCGAAACTCACGGCGCTGCGCGGGCAGGGCATCGCCTACCCGAACGACTTCCGTCGCGAAGACTTCGCCGGCAAGTTGCAGGACGAATACGCCGACGCCGAGACGTGGACCAGCGAAGCGCTGGAAGCCACCGGTCGCACGGTGAAGATGGCCGGCCGCTTGATGGCCAAGCGCATCATGGGCAAGGCCAGCTTTGCCCAGATCCAGGACGAGAGCGGCCGCATCCAGCTGTTCCTGCAGGCCACCGCGTTGGGCGACATCTATGCTGCGTTCAAGGGCTGGGACGTGGGCGACATCATTGCCGTTGAAGGCGGCCTGACCCGCACCAAGACCGGCGAACTGTCGGTCAAGGCGACCAGCATCCGCCTGCTGACCAAGTCGCTGCGTCCGTTGCCGGACAAGTGGCACGGCCTGGCCGACGTCGAGCAGCGTTACCGCCAGCGTTACGTCGACCTGATCGTCACCCCCGAATCGCGCGATGTCTTCATCAAGCGCTCCAAGATCATCCGCGCCATGCGCGCATGGCTGGACAACCGCGACTTCCTCGAAGTCGAGACGCCGATGATGCATTACATCCCCGGTGGCGCCACGGCCAAGCCGTTCACCACCCACCACAATGCGCTGGACCTGGATCTGTACCTGCGCGTTGCGCCGGAGCTGTACCTGAAGCGTCTGGTGGTTGGCGGCCTTGAGCGCGTCTACGAAATCAACCGCAACTTCCGCAACGAAGGCGTCAGCACCCGCCACAATCCGGAATTCACCATGATGGAGCTGTACGAGGCTTATGCCACGTACAACGAAGTGATGGACCTGACCGAAGGCGTGATCCGCGATGTCGCGCAGAGCGTGCTCGGCACCACGGTTGTGGAGTGGGATGGCGCGCAGATCGACCTGGCCCCGGCGTTCCGTCGCTGGCGCATGGACGAAGCCGTGCGTCACCACAACCCGGAGATCTCGGCCGCTGACTGCACCGATCGTGATGCGCTGCTGCGCCACTGCGAACGCCTGAAGATCCGGGTCAAGCCGAGTTACGGCTGGGGCAAGCTGCTGCTGGAGATCTTCGAGGCCACGGTCGAGCACACCTTGATCCAGCCGACCTTCATCACCGACCACCCGGTCGAAGTCTCGCCGTTGGCCCGCGCCAGCGACAACGATGCTGGTTACACCGACCGCTTCGAGCTGTTCGTCAACGGCAAGGAGTTGGCCAACGGCTTCTCCGAGTTGAACGATCCGGAAGACCAGGCCGCACGTTTCCAGGCGCAGGTAGAAGCCAAGGACGGTGGTGACGACGAGGCCATGCATTACGACGCCGACTACATCCGTGCGCTGGAATATGGCATGGCACCGACCGGCGGCCTGGGCATCGGCATCGACCGTCTGGTGATGATGCTGACCGGCCGCGCTTCGATCCGCGACGTGCTGCTGTTCCCATACATGCGCCCGGAAGCCTGATCCAATCTGATCTGGCAACAGCCGGAAGAACAAAGGCCTTCCCGTAACCGGGAAGGCCTTTTTGTTTTTGCAATGTAGTGCCGAGCCATGCTCGGCAGAGACCTTCCCGATAACGCCTCAGCCCAGCACAGCCCGCACCCCCAGATTGATCAGCATCCCGCCAGCCATCAACCAACCAAACAACAACAAAGCCAACAACATCGGTTTGGCACCCGCCTGACGCAGTGCTGAAGCATGCGTGGTCAGACCCAGCGCAGCCATCGCCATCGCCAGCAACACGGTGTCCAGATCCACCAACACCTTCACCACTTCAGCCGGCAACAGCTGCAGCGAGTTGAAACCAACCATGGCGATGAAGCCGAACGCAAACCAGGGAATGGTGATCTTCGAGCGCTCGCCATTGGCGGTGTTCTGGCCACGGGCCAGCAGTGCGGACAGACCGACCAGGAACGGTGCCAGCATCATCACCCGCACCATCTTGGTGATGACGGCGGCATCGGCGGCAGGTTCACTGACCGCGCGGCCAGCAGCCACCACCTGCGCGACCTCATGCACGGTAGAGCCGGTAAACACGCCGAAAGCAGTTTCATCCAGTGGCATCCAACCCGCCGACACGCCCCACTGGTACAGCAGTGGGTACAGGAACATCGCAATCGTGCCGAACACCACCACCGTGGCCACGGCGACGGCTACCTGTTCGGCGCGGCCCTTGATCACCGGTTCGGCCGCCATCACCGCGGCGGCGCCACAGATTGAACTGCCTGCGCCAATCAGCAAGGCCGAGTTGCGGTCCATGCCGAGCAGTTTGGTGCCAAGCCACCAGGCCAGGCCGAAGGTGGAACACAGCACCAGCGCATCGATCGCCACGCCGGCAATGCCAACCTGGCCGATATCCTGCAGGGTCAGGCGCAGGCCGTAGAGAATGATGCCGGCGCGCAGCAAGGTGGCCTTGGAGAAACCAACGCCAGCGTCGGCGCGTGTGGCCAGGCTGCGATAGACCGTGTTGCCCAGCACGATGCCGATGACGATGGCCAGGGTCAGTGCGCTGATGCCGTGGTCCTGCATCCACGGCAAGGTGCCCAGCCAGATCGACAGGCCGGCAACTGCGGCCGTCAGCAACAGGCCGGGGAGGCGGGAAATGGGCATCGAGGTAAGCCCTTGGGTCGAGGTGTTCATAACGATGGGTTATTAGAAGATAGCCCATGCTGCACCCAAGGTTATTACCTGTAAAACGGATAATATTGGTTGAATCAACCCATTTTTGAGATAGGTTATGCATCTCTCCCTACGCCAGTTGCAGATTTTCTCTGGTGTTGCAGAAGCTGGTACGACTACGGCGGCCGGCGAGTTGTTGGGCCTGTCGCAGTCGGCAGTGAGTGCGGCCCTGGTTGAACTGGAGGGCCTGCTCGGGTTGGCTTTGTTCGACCGGATTGGCCGCCGGCTGGTGCTCAATGGACACGGCCGGGCCTTGCTGCCGCAGGCGCGTGCCTTGTTGGCGGGTATGACCGATATCGAGCGTCGGTTCCGTGCCGACAGCCAGACCGGAGCCGCGGTGCGTTGGCAGGTCGGCGCCAGTACCACCATCGGCAACTACCTGATGCCGGCACGCATCGCCGACCTGCAGGCCTCCAACCCACATGCTCATGTCGAGCTGGTGATTGGCAATACCCGGGAGGTTACGACCGCCGTGCAGCGGCTGGAGGTTGATGTCGGCTTGATTGAAGGGCCCAGCCACGAGCCGGGGCTGGAAGTGGTGCACTGGCAGCAGGACGAACTGGTGGTGGTGTTTGGCGAACGCCATCCGCTGGCGACGCAGTTCAGCAAGGGGGCGGACCTGGCGATGTTGCGGCAGGCGCGCTGGCTGCTGCGCGAACCCGGTTCAGGCACGCGCGAGGCGGCCGAACAAGCTTTGCTGCCGCATCTGCATGGGTTTGCCGAGGTATTGCAGTTGGGCGGCACCGAGGCGATCAAACAGGGGGCGGTCGCCGGGCTTGGCCTGGCGTGCCTGTCGCGGCACGCGGTGGCCGACCTGGTGACGCTGGGCAAGCTGCAGGTATTGGCGACCCCCTTGCCGCCATTGCAGCGCCAGTTATGGGCGGTACGCCATCCCGGCAAGCGGATTCCGGCCAGCCTGCGCCAGTTGCTCGGCCTGCCGGCGGACGTGTTTAGCGACGATTGAGCGCGGTCGGCTGCCAGAGCCCGTACAATACGCCCATGCCTTTGATTACCTTGCAGAACGTCGACTACAGCGTCGGCGGCCCGTTGTTGCTGGAAAAAGCCGAACTGTCGATCGAGACTGGCGAGCGTATCGCCCTGATCGGCCGCAACGGCGCCGGCAAATCCACTCTCATGAAGCTGATGGCTGGCGAGCTCAAGCCCGATGACGGCGAGGTGCGCGTGCAGCAGGGCGTGCGCGTCACCCGGCTGGAGCAGGAAGTGCCGCATGGTGCTGCCGGCAGCGTGTTCGACGTGGTCGCCGATGGCCTCGGCGAACTCGGCCATTGGTTGGCTGAATTCCACCGCCTGAGCCATGCCGAGGTCTTCGATGGCGAGGCCATGGGCAATGTGCAGGCCAAGATCGATGCCGCCGATGGCTGGGGCCTGGACCAGCGCGTCGAGGAAACCCTGACCAAGCTCGACCTGGATGGCGATGCCGAGTTCGGCCGTCTGTCTGGCGGCATGAAGCGCCGCGTGCTGCTGGCGCGTGCGCTGGTCGCCGGCCCGGACGTGCTGCTGCTCGACGAGCCGACCAACCACCTGGACATCGAAGCCATCGATTGGCTGGAAACCTTCCTCAAGGGCTGGAACGGCTGCGTGGTGTTCGTCACCCATGACCGCCGCTTCCTGCGTGCCCTGGCCACCCGCATCGTCGAGATCGACCGCGGCCAGGTGACCAGCTGGCCGGGTGACTGGGACAACTACGAGCGCCGTCGCGAAGAGCGCCTCAACGCGCAGGCGCAGGAAAACGCCCGCTTCGACAAGCTGCTGGCGCAGGAGGAAGTGTGGATCCGGCAGGGCATCAAGGCTCGCCGTACCCGCGACGAAGGCCGCGTACGCCGGCTCAAGGCGATGCGCAACGAGCGCAGCCAGCGCCGTGAGCTCGGTGGCAACGTCAAGCTGGAAGCGGCTGGTGCCGAGAACTCCGGCAAGAAGGTCATCGACATCAAGAACATCTCCTTCTCGTTCGGCGAGCGGGTGATGGTCAAGGATTTCGAAACCACCATACTGCGCGGTGACCGCATCGGCCTGATCGGCCCCAACGGCAGCGGCAAGACCACCTTGCTGAAACTGCTGCTGGGCGAACTGCAGCCGGACAGCGGCGAAGTGCGCCAGGGCACCAACCTGCAGATCGCCTACTTCGACCAGTACCGCGCCACCCTGCGCGAAGACTGGAGCGCGATCGAGAACGTGGCCGAAGGCGCGGACTTCATCGATCTCAACGGCAAGCGCAAGCATGTGCATGCCTACCTGCAGGACTTCCTGTTCACCCCGGAACGCGCACGCGCGCCGATCACCCGCCTGTCAGGCGGTGAGCGCAACCGCCTGCTGCTGGCCAAGTTGTTCGCACAGCCGTCCAACCTGCTGGTGATGGACGAACCGACCAACGACCTGGACGTGGAAACCCTGGAGCTGCTGGAAGAGCTGCTGGCCGACTACACCGGCACCTTGCTGCTGGTCAGCCATGACCGTGACTTCCTCGACAACGTGGTGACCTCCACGCTGGTGCTGGAAGGCGAAGGCAAGGTGGGTGATTACATCGGTGGCTACAGCGACTCGCTGCGCCAGCGCCCGGCACCGACCCAGACTGCGATGGCGGTGGCCAAGGCGTCGGCGACAGCGGCGCCTGTTGCTGCACCTGCCGCGCCAGTTGCTGATGCCGCGCCCAAGCGCAAGCTGAGCTTCAAGGACGCGCGCGAACTGGAGCAGCTGCCGGCGAAGATCGAGAAGCTGGAACTGGACGTGGAAGGCCTGACCTCGGCGATGAACGATCCCTCGTTCTATACCCGCAGTAGTGCCGAAGTCACTGCACACACCCAGCAGCTGACCAAGCTGCAGGCCGAGCTGGATGCCGCCTACGCACGTTGGCAGGAACTGGACGCCTGAACCGGTTCTGACGGTCTGCGTCTTGCTTCACCTGCCGTCCTCGCTGAGGACGGCAGGATGTGTCCATGGATGCTGCGAGGTGATGATGAGAAGACCGTTTGAGGTTGCGCGTATCGATCATGTGGTGTTCCGGGTCCGCGACCTGGAGCGCAGCGTTGCGTTCTATTCGGCGGTGCTGGGCTGCGAGGTGGTGCGACGACGTGACCATCTCGGCCTGGTGCATCTGCGTGCAGGTGTGTCGATGATCGACCTGGTCAGTCTGGATGGCGCGCTGGGTGCGCGCGGCGGCAGTGGCCCGGGGCCGGAAGCGCGCAACGTTGATCACCTGTGCCTGCGGATAGTGCCTTTCGATGAAGCGGAATTGGTTGCGTATCTGTCCGAGCACGGTGCAACGCCGTTGGCGGCTGCCGAGGTGAATTTCGGTGCTGAAGGGGATGGGCTGTCGCTGTACTTCAAGGACCCCGATGGCAACACCATCGAATTGAAGGGGCCGGTTTCGGCCGGCTTGGGCTGATGCTCTGTTCCCTCCCCTTCGCTGCGCGAAAGGGAGGGCTCAGCTGCTCGGCTGAAGGGAGTGCTTTCGCTCCCTTGCACCGCAGGTGCAGGGGAGGGCTGGGGAGTGGTGCTTCTCGCTGTACCCCTGCCGTCACGCATTTGGCGAAGACCAGAAGCACCCCTCCCAACCCTCCCCTTCGCTGCGCGAAAGGGAGGGCTCAGCTGCTCGGCCGAAGGGAGGGCTTTCGCTCCCTCCCTTGCACCGCAGGTGCAGGGGAGGGCTGGGGAGTGGTGCTTCTCGCTGTACCCCTGCCGTCACGCATTTGGCGAAGACCAGAAACACCCCTCCCAACCCTCCCCTTCGCTGCGCGAAAGGGAGGGCTCAGCTGCTCGGCCGAAGGGAGGGCTTTCGCTCCCTCCCTTGCACCGCAGGTGCAGGGGAGGGCTGGGGAGGGGTGCTCTTGGCCATGAACCCAGCACTTGCTGCCCAACCGTGCTCCGCGCATGCTCATGCCATTCAACAAGAGCAGCAGCCATGTCCCGCAGACCCACTACGCTCCTGCTGCTCGCAACAGCCTTCGCCTTGCCCGCATACGCTGAAGTCAAAGACGCCACAGCTGCAGGCTTCACCGTTGAAAACAGCACACTGATCGCAGCCACGCCTACGCACGTCTGGCAGGCGATGACTGCCGACATCGATCAGTGGTGGCCCAAAGACCACAGCTGGTGGGGCAAGGCCGCCAAGCTGTCCATCGATGCCCGCGCCGGTGGTTGCTTCTGCGAAATCGTGGGTGCACAGCAGGCACAGCATCTGCAGGTCGTGTTCGTCGATCCGCAGAAAACCCTGCGCATGACCGGCGGACTTGGACCAATGCAGGGTATGGGCCTGCATGGCGTCGCCGAATGGACCTTGCAGGCAGAAGGTCCGTCTACCCGGGTGACGTGGCGCTACCGGGCTGGTGGCTATAGCCCAGACGACCTCAGCGCCTTGGCACCGGTGGTGGACAAGGTCCAGGCACAGCAATTGGACGGCCTGGCACGCTGGCTGCAGGCCGCCCGCTGAGGATCATTCTTCCTCGTTGGCAGGCGCTTCTTCGCCACCACCCGGCAGCTCCAGGAAGGCCCAGAACGCCACCCTGTCCTCGGCCCAACTGGCCGAGGCTTCGGACAACACATCCAGCAAGGTATCAAAGTCGGCTGGGCTGCCCTGGCGCAGGTCGTTGGCATCGCTGAACAGCAAGGCATAGCCGTTGGCCGGCAGCCAGGACAGGTCGCGCAGTCCATCAGACAACGCATCCCAGTTGCGGCTCCAGCCGGTGGGGAAGTCCAGCTGGGTGCCAAGGCGCATCAGCAAGGTGCGCTTGTCGGCGCAGCCTTCCAGGTCGATGCGGCATACGCGCAGTCCGGCATCGCGCGCCACGGCCGCCAAACCGCCGAGGTCGCCGTCGCCCACACCGTAGACGCCGGCCTGGCTGACGTCTTCCAGGCCCATATCGAAACCGCTGTCACTCATGGCGTACTCCTGGCGGGGACTTCGAAGCTGCGGAAGCTCTCGTAATGGTCGTCGGTGTAATACCAGGCATCCGGCGGATCGCCGCCGGTGACGATGCGCTTGGCGCCGCGATGGCTCAGGCCCGGTGTGTCCACGGTGTACTCGCGGTAGTAGCCACGCGGTCGCTGCGGCAACTGACGCTCGCGGTTGCTGAAGGCGCTTCCGTCCTGGCGATGCGGGTACGGCCCTCCGCGCTGGATCAGGGCGATGGTCTGGCGTGCCTCGGGCGGCAGGAAGGCTGGCAGTGGGTCACGTGCTGTCGCCGAGCGGGACGGGGTATCTGCCGGCGCTTGCGAGCTGCTGCCGGCACTCAGGTCCGCGCCCAACGACGGCGCGAATTGCGGTGGCGGTGGCTGCTGCGCAACGCGCATACCCCACAGGCCGGCAACCAGCAGGACTACGGCAATAACCAGAAGGTAGGGCTTGCGCATCAGGGCAGACGATCACTCAAGGAAGGAGAATGATTATCACGCCCTACGCTGGCTTTTGTTGAACGGGCGATTCATGCGCGCCACCCGCATGATGGTTCACAGGCCGATAACAATGGTGACGCACAGTGCTGAAATAACGTCGATTCCTATAGCGGGACAAAGTTTCCTTTACATCGGCCTTGGTAAGTTGAGCGTTCCTGCCTACCATTCACCTCTGCATCTGTATCGCCCGGGCTTTCCGGGCACAGACCCCCAGGCATATACCCAAGGAGATCCGTGATGGCCTATACCCTGCCCAAGCTGCCTTACGCTTACGACGCGCTGGAACCGTACATGGATGCGGCCACGGTCGAGATCCATTACTCCAAGCACCACCAGACCTACGTCAACAACCTCAACGCGCTGGTCGAAGGCACCGAATACGCCGACCTGCCGATCGATGAGCTGCTGCGCAAGGTCAAGACCCTGCCGGAAAACCTGCAGCAGGGCGTGCGCAACCAGGGTGGTGGCCACGGCAACCATTCGCTGTTCTGGGACGTGATCGGCCCGAACGCCGGTGGCACCCCGGGCGGCGCGCTGGCCAAGGCCATCGACGAGCAGCTGGGTGGCTTCGACAAGTTCAAGGAAGCCTTCACCAAGGCCGCTTTGACCCAGTTCGGTTCCGGCTGGGCATGGCTGAGCGTCACTGCCGACAAGAAGCTGCTGATCGAGAAGAGCTCCAACCAGGAAAGCCCGCTGATGGAAGGCCGCACCCCGGTGCTGACCATCGACGTGTGGGAGCATGCCTACTACCTGAAATTCCAGAACCGTCGCGCCGAGTTCATCGAAACCTTCTACAGCCTGATCAACTGGAAGGAAGTCGAGCGCCGCTACCAGGAAGCCATTGCCTGAGTGCAGTGACCTGAGGCGGTGACCCGAGGGGTCGCCGCTGCCGCAAAGGCCGGGCATTGCCCGGCCTTTGTTGTTTCAGAGGGCGGCCGTAGTTGTGTGGGAGCGGCGTAAGCCGCGAAGCAGGCGCACCGTCAGGTGGCACAGGTGCCAAGGGTTTCAGCAACGTCAGCTTCCCGGCATACCCCGCAACCACACAACAACCGCCCCCCACTTAAACAACAAAGGCCCGGCAAAGCCCCGCCGTATCGGCACCCGCGCCCCCAACGGGG